>JALRCL010000728.1 GCA_023268575.1 Patulibacter sp. | reverse complement strand
CACGGTGTGGGTTTCTCCTGTCGCAATGACATAGTCGTCCGGCTTGTCGGCCTGGAGCATCATCCACATTGCTTCGATATAGTCGCCGGCGAAGCCCCAGTCGCGCTTGGCGTCGAGGTTGCCCATGGGCAGGTCCTTCGCGAGGCCCAGCTTGATGCGGGCCACCGCGTCGGTCACCTTGCGCGTGACGAACTCGAGGCCGCGGCGCGGCGACTCGTGGTTGAAGAGGATGCCGCTCGTGGCGTGCAGGTCGTAGGACTCGCGGTAGTTCACCGTGATGAAGTGCCCGTAGACCTTCGCCACGCCGTACGGCGAGCGCGGGTAGAGCGGCGTGTCCTCGTTCTGCGGGACCTCGCGGACCTTGCCGAACATCTCCGACGAGGAGGCCTGGTAGAAGCGGGCCTCCGGCGCGGCCTCGCGCATCGCTTCGAGGATGCGGGTGACGCCGACCCCGGTGAAGTCGGCGGTCAGGGTCGGCTGCTGCCAGGAGAGTCCGACGAAGCTCATCGCGGCGAGGTTGTAGATCTCGTCGGGCTTCGACGCGCGCAGCGTGTCGACGAGCGAGCGCTGGTCCAGCAGGTCGCCCTGGTGCAGGGTGATCGTGTCCCGCAGGTGCTCGATCCGGTCGAACTTCTCCGTCGACGCACGGCGGACCATGCCATGGACCTCATACCCCTTCTCGAGCAGCAGCTCGGCGAGGTAGGAACCGTCCTGACCCGTGATCCCGGTGACGAGGGCGCGCTTCGGCATGGCGGAGAGCCTAGGGAACGACGCGCGTCTCAGTGCTGGCGGTGCCGGCGTCACTACGCTGCGCCGCGTGAGGTTCGTCCTGGACGCGCGAGTCGCCGCCGAGGTGCCGGCGGGTCGTGGGCGCTACATGCGGGAGCTGCTCCGCGGGCTCGCCCGCCGCGACGACGATCACGACTACCTCCTCGTCGGGCGGGAGCCGTGGCGCGACGGTCCCGCCGACCCGCGCTTCACCTGGCGCGCCGTGCCCGGTCGCGACCCGTGGTGGGCGCTCCGGGCGGCGCGCTCGGGGGCGGCTGGCGACGCGCTGTTGTCGTCGGCGTCCTACCTCCTGGCGGCGGCCAGCCCGGTCCCGACGGTGGCCACGGTCTTCGACCTCGTCGCGTTCGATCCGGAGGCTCGCCCGCCCCGGGGCGCGCTGGCCGAACGCGCGACGCTGCCGCTGGCCCTGCGCCGCCGGCGCACGACCTTCGCCTGCATCTCCGACGCGACGCGCCAGGAGCTGGTGGCCCGCTTCCCCTCCGCGGCGGAGCGGGCGCAGGTCACCCTGCTGGGGGTCGACCAGGACCTGCGGTCCCGGGCCGCGGCGCGCCCCGACTGCGCCGCGCGCCTCGGCCTGCCGGCGCCGTACGTCCTCAGCGTCGGCACGCGCGAGCCGCGGAAGAACCTCGTGCGGACGATCGCGGCGTTCCGCGGTCTCGACGACGAGGTCCGCGCCGGTCGCCGGCTCGTGCTCGTCGGCCACCGGGGATGGGCCGATGACGACCTCGAAGCTGCGATCCGCGAGGCCGGCGATCTCGTCCACGTGGCCGGCTACGTCGACGACGAGGACCTGCCGGCGGTCTACGCCGGGGCGGACGCGTTCGTCTACGCGTCGTTCCACGAGGGGTTCGGGCTGCCGGTCCTCGAGGCGATGGCGGTCGGGACGCCGGTCATCACGTCGAACGTGTCGAGCCTGCCCGAGGTCGCCGGCGGCGCGGCGCTGACCGTGGACCCCCGCTCGGTCGCCGCGATCGGCGCGGCGCTCGCGCGGGTGCTCGCCGACCCGGACCTGGCGTCCGACCTGCGTCGGCGCGGGGCGGAGCGCGCGGCGGCGCTCACGTGGGACGCCACTGCGGCGGCGACGCTCGCGATGCTCGAGCGGGCGGCGACGGCCCGATGAGGATCGCCGCCAACCTCCTGGCCCTCGGCCCGGCCGCCGGCGGCGTCGGGCGGTACGCGCGCGAGCTCTACGCCGAGCTGCTCTCGGTCGACCCGGGGGTCGAGCTCGAGCTGTTCGCTCCTGCCGATGCGCCCGAGTGGGTGCGCGAGCTCGCCGGAGCCGACCGCGCCCGGCTGACCCGGCTCCGCGTGCGGAGCGACCGGCCGCCGCAGCTCTACCCCGCGCAGCTGGTGGCGCTCGGGGACCTCGCGGAGCGCCGCCGGTGCGATCTCGTGCATGGCCCCGCGACCTTCGTGCCGTGGACGGGGCGCACCCCGGTGGTCTCGACGATCCATGACGTCATGTGGATCGAGCACCCGGCGCTCAGCGGCTTCAGCCGGGGCGCCGCGCTCGTCTGGCGGGCCCTCTCGATGGCCGCCGCGTGGCGCGCGACGGCGGTGCTCACCGACACGCAGGCGGCGGCCGACGACCTGCATCGCCTCCTGCGCGTGCCGCGCCACAAGCTCGACGTCGTCCTGCTGGGCGCCGAGACGGCGTCGCGGACGGCGCCGACGTCGCCGGACGAGGTCCGCCGGCGGTTCGATCTCGGTGACGCGCGCGTCGTCCTGAGCGTCGGCCAGAAGCGACCGCACAAGAACCTGGAGACGGCGATCCGCGCGCTCGCGCTGCTCGACGAGGACGTGCTCCTCGTCGCACCCGGCGCCGACGCCGGACACGGCGATCACCTGCGCGACCTCGCGACCGAGCTCGGGGTGGGCGAGCGGGTGCGGCTGCCGGACTGGGTGTCCGACGCCGATCTGGAGGGGCTCTACGCCGTCGCGTCGGTCGCGGCGCAGCTGTCGCTGCTGGAGGGCTTCGGCCTGCCGGCGATCGAGGCGATGCAGCGCGGCGTGCCGGCCGTCGTGTCCGACACGCCGGCCCTCGTCGAGGCCGCGGGCGGTGCGGCCGTGGTCGTCCCGGCCACGGACCACGCCGCGGCGGCCGCGGCGCTGCGCCGGGTGCTGGCGGACGACCACGAAGCCGCTGCGCTGCGCGAGCGCGGGCGCCGACGCGTCGACGAGCTCACGTGGCGGCGCACGGCCACCGAGACGCTCGCGGTGTTCCGCCGGGCCCTCAGCGCTTCGCGTTGAGCAGCGACCGGTAGGCGGACGCCAGGCGCTGCGCGGCCGCGTCCGTCGAGAACCGCCGGACGCGCTCCGGGTCGCGGATGCGGTGGGGCTCGCGCGCGCTGGTCAGCTCCCGGAGCCGCTCGGCCAGTCCGACCCAGTCGCCGGGGGCGACGTAGGAGGCCTGCGGCCCGGCGACCTCGGGGATCGCCCCGGAGGTCGTGGTGATGATCGGCAGCCCGGAGGCGTGGGCCTCGGCGAGGACCATGCCGAACTGCTCCTCCCACGACCAGATCGGCATCGAGCCGAGCCACAGCGCCGAGGCGCTCGCGTAGAGCGCGGGCATCTCGTCGTAGGGGACGAACGAGCGCAGCTCGACGAGGTCGCCGATGCCCAGCTCGTCGGCGTACGCCCGCAGCCGCTGCTCCTCGGGACCGCGGCCGACGAGCACCGCGCGTGGCAGCGCTGCGGCCCCGCGGCGCCGCAGCAGCGCGATCGCGCGGAGCAGGTCCTGATGGCCCTTCTCCCACACGAGCCGGCCGGCCGACACCACGACGACGTCCGGCGCGGTGGGACCGGTGGGCTGGAACCGCCCGACGTCGATGCCCGGCTCGCAGACGCGCATCCTCGCGGGGTCCGCGCCCTCGACGATCAGCGCGTCGCGGGCGCGCTCGGTGGCCGGGAGGAAGAGGTCCGTCTCGCGCAGCACGCGCTCGCGGTAGGGCCGCGTGCGGACGTTCCGGTAGGCGTCGGCGAACGGCAGGGTCTCCCAGACGTTCGCCACGAGCCGGAACCCCATCCGCGGCCGGAGGCGGGCGGCCTGCGCCGTGTACCAGTAGCCCAGCTCCTGCGCGTGGACGATGTCGGCTCCCCGCAGCGCGTCCGCGAGCCCGAGGTACCGGTCGCCCGGGACGCGGGTCAGCAGGTCGCCGACCCGTCCGGCGGGCAGCAGGTCCCGGACGGTCCGCACCGGGACGCGGCGGAGCGGGAGGCTCGCGGTGTCGAAGCCGTCCCCCCGCAGCGGGCGCGGCACGACGACGTCGAACTCCTCCTCCAGCAGGGTCCACGGGCGGAGCTCCCAGGGGTTGGCCTGGTGGCCCCGCAGGACGACGACGCGCGGACGGCTCATGGCTCCTCCGAGGGGACGGGGCGTGCGGGGGACGGGAGCTCGGCGCGGATCTCCGAGAGGGGGAGCGGGCCGGCGTACCGCAGGCGGCGCTCGATCCGGTACGTCGGTCGCGCGACCGGATGGCGGTGCCGGAGGAGCTCGGCGGGGGCGCGCGACAGGCCGCTCGCCAGGCCGGCGGCGGTCGCGCGCAGCTGGCCTTCCCGCCGACCGGCCAGGAGGCCGGCCACCACGATCTTCGCCACGCGCCCGGGCAGCCAGGGCAGCGGCACGAGGCTCCAGGCCCGCACGAGGTTGTTGCGCCAGATCCGGTGCTGGTTGCGCGCGGGGGACCGTCGCGGGCTGTCGTAGTGCCGGATCGGCGTGGCGTTGCCGAGCCGCACGACGAAGCCGGCGTCGAGCAGGCGCAGGCAGTACTCGGGCTCTTCCACGTGGCTCTCGAGGTCCTCGCGGAACCCGCCCAGCGCCAGGAAGACCTCCCGGCGCAGCGCGTGCGCCGTGCCCCGGAAGGTGTCGACCGCCCAGATCCCGGGCGCGGGCGCCTGCTGGTGCACCTGCGGCCCGTGGAGCACGTCGACGTAGGGGATCGCGACGGCACCGACCTGCGGGTCGTCGAACTCCGCGAGCGTGACGCGGACGGTGTCGTCGGAGGAGAGGACGGCGTCGTCGTCGAGGTGCACGACGATCGGGCCGCGGGCGAGCGCTGTCGCCTCGTTGCGGCGGCCGATCAGGCCGCGGCTGGCGTCGTGCGAGACGAGCCGCACGCCCGGGAACTCCGAGGAGACCATCGCGGAGGTGCCGTCGGAGGAGCCGTCGTCGACGACGAGCACCTCGATCGCCGCACCGCGCTGGGCGAGGGCGCTCTCGAGGGCGCGGCGCAGCTCGTCGCGGCGGTCCTTCGTCGTGATGGCGACGGTCGCGTCGAAGCCGGCCATGGGTCAGGCGCCCGCGGCGACGGCCCCGGCGGCGACGTCCTCGAAGAACGCCCCCCACCGCGGGGCGAGGACCGCCGGCCGGTGGGTGTCGGCGATCGCGGGACCGGGAGCGGCCAGCCGCTCGCGCAGGTCGGCGTCGTCCAGCAGCGCCTCGATCGCGCGCGCCAGCGCGGCGGGGTCGCGTCGCGGCACGAGCAGCGCCGACTCGCCGTCCACCGCGTACTCGTCGAAGCCGTGACCCGCCGTGGCCACGAGCGGCCGCCCGAGGGCGAGCGCCTCGACCGCCGCCAGGCAGTAGGACTCCCACCGCGACGGGATCGCGACGACGGTGGCCGCCTGGACGCACGCGAAGTAGTCGGCCGGCTCGAGGAAGCCGGTGATGTGCACCGACGAGGCCCGGTCGCCGGCCACCTCGTGGAGGTGCTCGCTCGTCGGACGGCCCTGGAACTGGGCGTCGCGACCGACGAAGACGAGCTGGGCGTCGGGATGGCGCTCCCACACGACCCGCATCGCCCGGATCAGCTCGTCGATGCCCTTGTGCGCGTCGAGGCGGCTCGGCAGCACGACCGTCGGCTCGGGCCCGCGCGGGAAGCTCTCCGGCAGGGACCCGGCCGCGGCGAGCGCCCGGACCTGCTCGCTGTCGACGGCGAGCGGCAGCGTCCGCGTGGGGATGGCGGCGGTCGCCGGCCAGAGCTCCCGCGCCCAGGCGACCACGGCAGCGCCCGCACCGAGCAGGACGTCCGAGGCCTGGGTCTGCCGGCGCTCGAGCAGCAGGTCGACCTGCGCCCGCGGCCCCGAGCGCTGGAGGCGGGTGAGGTCCTCGCGCACCGACAGCAGCTGACGCAGCGAGGTGACGAGGTGCGTCACCACCGGCGGGCGGGAGCGACGCCGGGCGTACGTCGCGAGCTCGCCGCCGAACTCGGGCGCGAGGACGACGTCGAGGTCGGGCAGCCCGTCGAGCGCCGAGGCGACGCGGCGGGCCCACAGGGCCGGAGCGATCGGGAGCCGGCGATCCACGTCGTCGATCGCGACGACGCGCACGCCGTCGAGCACGTCGGGCGCCACGTGCCCGTCGTGGCGCTTCGTCACGAGCGTCACGTCGTAGCCGAGCCGGACGAGCTCGGGCATGACGTGCGCGTACTGCGCGCCGAGGCCGCCCCAGTACGGGGTCGCGCCCGCGTACTCCTGGCTGACGACGCAGATCCGCATCGGCGAGATCCTATGCGGGTGCTCGAGGGGACCGCCGCAGGGCCGCGCCGACCTCGCCGGGGAGCGTCCGCGTGGCCGCGAGCAGCAGCACGAAGAGCACGACGGCGACCGCCGTCCCCGCGATCGCCGGTGGGTCGAGGACGCCGCTCGGCAGGACGGAGCCGCTCAGCTCGGTCACGGCCAGGCCGACGGCGAACGCCGTGGCCGCGGCCAGCAGGACCTTCACGACGTCGGCGCCCGGCCGCATCGCCAGCGGCAGGCCCGCGGCCCGTCGCAGGGCCACGTAGCCGCCCACCACGAGGATGAGGTCGCCCAGCGTGGCGGCGATGCCGGCGCCGGTGCTGTCGGCGAGCGGGACGAGGACGGCCCCGAGCGGCACGATGCCGAGGAGGCCTGCGCCGTTGACCCGGGTCAGGCGCCGCTGGGCCCCGAGCGCGACGATGCCCGCGACCGCCGTCTGCGACAGGAAGATGAAGAGGATCGACGGCGCTTGCGCGCGCACCGACGCGAACGACGGCTCGAAGGCCGCGCCGCCGAGGACGACGACGAGCGGGCGCGCCGCGAGCGCGAAGACGATGGTGCCCAGGCAGCCGGCGATGAGCGTCACGACGGTCAGCCGGCCGAGCATGAACACGAAGCGCTCGCGGCGCTCGGCGGCGGCGACCGTGAGCACCGGCAGCACGACGGCGGTCACGAGCATCGGCAGGCCGCCGGCCAGCTCGTAGAGCCGCGAGGTCAGGCCGTAGTACCCGGTCTCGTCCGTCGCCGAGATGATCGACATGAGGATGACCAGGAACTTCATCTGGACCATCCCGATGATCGACGCGATCGCGATCGGTGCCGCCTCCCGCACGATCGACGAGGCCTCGGCGCGCGTCAGCCGCGGCCGGACGATCTGCCCGCGTCCGAGCAGCCACCGGCTGAAGAGGAGCATCAGGGCGCTCGCCAGGGGCAGCGCCGCGACGAGGCCGACGAGGCCCGCGTCGGTCTTCACGGCGACGACGATGCCGAGCACCGTCAGGGACTGGCGCACGAGCTCGGTGACGGCGACCCGCCCCTGGCGCAGCTCGACCTGCAGGCTCGTCGTGTACGCGGCGAAGATGCCCTGCAGCGCGACGCCGAGCGCCGCGAGCGCGACGCCCACGATCATCCGGCTCGGGTAGCCGGCGAGCAGGGCGAACGCGATCATCGCGGGCGCGACCGCGATCGACAGCGAGAGGCGCACCCCGGCCACCGCGCTGACCATCCGCTGGCGCTCCGCCCCGGGCCGGCGCAACGAGAGCATCCGGGCCGCGGCGACGCTCAGTCCCACGTCGGTCAGGGCGTTGAAGACGGTGGCGAGCGCGAGGACCGCGGCGTAGCGGCCGTTCTCGTCGGCGCCGAGGTACCGCAGCGTGACGATCGCGCCGGCGAGGCCCAGCAGCTGGACCGCCAGGAAGCTCCCGCCGCGGGCGGCCGTCCCGAGCACGACGCGGCTCGCGACCTTGTCGTCCCGCAATCGGGCGTCCGCCGCCGCCTCCTGCGCGGTCCTCGCTTCGTCACTCATCGGCGCCGCAACGGTACGCGGAGTCGCCACGGTTCGTGCGCG
>JALRCL010000719.1 GCA_023268575.1 Patulibacter sp. | reverse complement strand
GCCGAGACGGTCCGGCTCGGGACGGCGGAGCGCGAGCTCGTCGTCCTCCACGCCCGCCCCGGTGCCGTTCCGGCCCCGCGCGCCTCGGGGCTCTTCCACCTCGCGCTGCTGTACCCGTCGCGAGCCGACCTCGCCGAGGCGCTGCTGCGGCTCGGTCGGGCCGGCGGGCGCCTCGACGGCGCCTCGGACCACCTCGTCAGCGAGGCCGTCTACCTGCGCGACCCCGAGGGCAACGGGATCGAGCTCTACCGGGACCGCGAGCGCGAGGCGTGGGACTGGCAGGACGGCAGCGTGGCGATGGCGACGCTGCCGCTGGACCTGCGCGACGTCCTCGCGACGGCCCGCACGAGCGACCCTGCCCCGACCGCGCCCGAGGGCACGATCATGGGACACGTCCACCTGCAGGTCGCCGACCTCGTCCCGACGCGCCGCTTCTACGTCGACCTGCTCGGATTCGACGTCATGACGGAGTCCTACCCCGGGGCGCTGTTCGTCGCCACCGGTGGCTACCACCACCACGTCGGCCTGAACACCTGGGGCTCGCAGGGCCGGGTGGCCGTCCCCGGCGCCCGCGGCCTGCGCCACGTGACGCTGGAGTACGCCGACGAGACCGCGCGCGCCGACGCGCTGCTGCGCCTGGCGGACGTCGGCATCGTGCCCGAGGGCGACGTCGAGGACGCGCCCGTCGTGCGCGATCCGTCGGGCAACGCCCTGCGCCTGGCCCTCGCCGAGCGCCGCTGAGCCCGGATCCACCGATGACCGACTGCGCCTCGTGGTCGAGGACCACGCGTGGGCGGCCCGGACGCCGGAGGACGGTCGGATCCATCTGATGGCGTCCGGTCCGTCCCGGCGCCGGTCATCGGGCGCGCGGCGACCCGAGGATCGGCGGATCCACGCCGAGCGCACCGGCACCACGACGGGCCGCCCGCGGCAGGCGGCGCGTATCGTGCCCCCGCGTGCTCCTGCTGCTGCCGCCCTCCGAGGGCAAGGCCGTCCCCCGGAGGGGCCGGCCCCTCGATCTCGACGCGCTCGCCCACCCGGAGCTCGCTGAGACCCGGTCGGCCGTGCTCGACGCGCTGATCGCGCTCTGCCGGGAGGACCCGGCCGGGGCCGTCGAGCTCCTCGGCCTGGGGGCCCGCGGCGCGGACGAGGTCGCACGCAACGCGGCGCTGCGCGAGCAGCCGACCGCGGCGGCCTCGCGGATCTACACCGGCGTGCTCTACGACCACCTCGACGTCGAGGGGCTGCCGGCCGGCGCGAAGCGGCGGGCGGGCCGGCGGGTCCTCGTGTTCAGCGCGCTCTGGGGCGTCCTGCGGCTCGCGGACCGGATCCCCTCCTACCGCCTGTCGGCCGGGGCGCGCCTGCCGGGCCTCGCGACGCCCGCCGCCGTCTGGGCGCCGGTCCTGCGCCAGGCGCTGCCCGCCGACGAGCTCTGCGTCGACCTGCGCTCGGGCTCCTACCGGTCGCTGTGGCGGCCGGAGCACGCGCCGCTCGTGGGGATCGACGTCGTGCGCGAGCAGGCCGGCCGCCGGACCGTCGTCAGCCACATGGCGAAGGCGACCCGTGGCGCGGTCGCGCGGGCGCTGCTGATCGACGACGCGCGCCCACCGCGGACGGCGGAGGCGGTGGCCGCGCGGGTCGAGGCGGCGGGCTGGACGGTCGAGCTCGGTGACGCGGACCGCGCCGGCCGCTCGACGCTCACCGTCGTCGAGCGCGACTGACCGGTCCGGCGCCGGCCCGGATCTCCGGGCCCGCCGGGGCCGGCGTACCGGCGTTCAGGCGCGTCGTCCGGCCGGCCGGGGCCCGTCGGGTGGCCGCAGGCCGGCGGCACGGCGGGCGCGCGCGAGCGCGTCGCCGAGGATCGCCGCCGCGGCCGCGACGCCGAGCGACTCGAAGCCGTCGGCGACGACGGTCACCGTGCCGTCGCAGGCGGCGAGCAGCTCGTCGCCCAGACCCGCGTCCTCCGCCCCGAGCACGACGGTCGCCGTCCCGTCGAGGGTCGCGGGATCCGCACCCCCGCGCGGAACCGCCGCGAGGACCGGCCCGGCCCCGCGGAGCGCCGCGATGTCGGCCGCGTGGCGCACGAGCCCGGGCGCGAACGTCGCTCCCTGCGCGGCGCGCAGCGCCTTGCGCCCCCACGGGTCTCCGCAGCCGGGCAGGAGCGTCACGGCCGGCAGGCGCAGGGCCGCGGCGGTCCGCACGATCGCCCCGAGGTTGCCGGCGTCCCGCACGCCGGCGAGCGCCAGGCCCGCAGCGGGTCCCGGCGCCCTCGGCGGACGCCGGATCGCGGCGACGACCCGCGGGCGCCGCCCCAGCGCGCTGAGCGCTCGCAGCGCGTCCTGCGTCGCCGGGACGGGCGGAACGGGCAGCGCCGCGCGCCACGCGGCCGGCGCGGTGGCCGCGCCGGCGTCCTCGAGCACCAGCTCGACGGCGCAGCCCGCGTCGAGGGCACCGAGCAGCAGCGCCTCGTCGTCGACGACCGCGAGGTGCTCGGCGTCACGCGCCGCGGCGTGGCGCTGCAGCGCCCGCAGGCGGACGACCCGCGGATCGCGCGCGCTCGTCGCGCGAGCCGGCAGGCCCCCCGGATCCGCCGCCGCGCGGGTCACGCCGCGATCCGTCGCAGGACCCCGTCGGCCAGGGGACGTGCGGTGGGCGTGAGCGCCACGCGCCCGGCGCGCCACGCGGCCGCGTCGAGCAAGCCGCCGTCGACGAGCGCCGCGGCCTCGCGGTGCCCGGCCGCGGCCAGCTCGGCCGCGGGGACCCCGTCGGGCAGCCGGACCCCGGTCATGAGCCGCTCGAGGCGCCGCTGCTCGGGATCGAGCACCTCGCGGCCCGCCGCCGGGGACCGGCCGTCCTCCAGCCGCGCCATCCACGCCTCCGGCCGCAGGACGTTCCACCACCGCACGCCGCCGACGTGCGAGTGCGCACCGGGACCGACGCCCCACCAGCTCGCCCCGCGCCAGTAGCCGACGTTGTGCCGGCAGATCCCGGCCGGCGTGCGCGCCCAGTTCGACAGCTCGTACGGCGCGTAGCCGGCCGCCGCGAGGCGCTCGTCG
>JALRCL010000535.1 GCA_023268575.1 Patulibacter sp. | reverse complement strand
CTTGTTCTGCAGGTGCTTGATCTGACGGACGCGGTCTCGGATCGCCATGGCAGGAGCGAGTATCGCCCCTCGTCGCGCCTGGTCTGTACACGCGGACAGCCGTCGACCCACGGTTCGAGTCCCAGCGAGCAGCGCAGGTGGAGGTGCGACAGGAGAACCGCACGACCGACCCCGCCGCCGGGCCCACCACGCGGTCTGTGCCAGAGAGGACCGGCGCAGGATCAGGTTCCCTCCTCCACGGCCAGGGTGCTCCTCTCGGCCGCGGTCGAGACCGAGTCGACGGTCGCGGGGTTCGCGCCGGTGCTCCTCGTGATCGATGGCTGCTCGACGGCCCGGGGCAGCACCGACCGCGCGGACCGCGGACGCCGAGCGCAATGAGGGCCCCGGCGGCCCATCGGCTCGGGCCCGCCGGAGGCGCGCGCGACCACCGTCCCGATGGGTGACTGGCGATCCCCGATCGGCACCTCGCCGGGCGCGCCCTCCCCGTCGAGCAGGGGTTGCCTGCGAGAGGACCGTCCCGATCGGCCGCCTGCGAGCACTGCGCTCCAGAAACGACGAAACCCCCGGATCACCAGGGGTTTCGCGAGGAGCGGATGATGGGACTCGAACCCACGACCTTCTGCATGGCAAGCAGACGCTCTAGCCAACTGAGCTACATCCGCGCGGGAGCAGCAATATAGCGAGCCGGATCGGTGGGCGCGTCGCGGTCGGGCGGCGGGGCGCAGGACGGCGAGCGCGTAGGATCGGGGCCGATGCCCGCCCCCCTTGGCGCCTGACGCATGGACGACGGACGCGACGGCGCGCCCGTGCCCGCGCCGCCGGAGGCCGACGACGTCGCCGACCTCTGGGACCTCGACGATCCGCTCACGGCGGCCGGCTACGACGACGCGATCGCGGAGCGCCTGGCGCCCGCGCTGGCCGACCGGCCGGAGCGGCGACCCGCGCGCGTGGCGCGGATCGAGTACGGCGGCTGCCACCTCGTGACGGCCGACGGCCGACGGCCCGGCGTCGCGCGCCTGCCCCGTGCGTCGACCTACGACGACGACCGGGCGGAGACGCCGCTGGCCGTCGGCGACTGGGTCGCCGTCGAGCGGGACTCCAGCGACGACCGGCTGCTCGCCGTCGACGTCGCCCCGCGCGAGCGGCGCGTCGGACGCCGCGACCCGTCGCGCGAGCTGCTCGAGCAGGTCCTCGCCGCGAACGTCGCCGCGGTGCTCGTCGTCCACCCCCTCGACCGGCCGCTGCGGCCCGGGCGGATCGAGCGCTCGCTCGTCCTCGCGCACGAAGGCGGCGCCCAGCCGATCGTCGTCGCAACGAAGATCGATCTGGACCTCCCCGGCGCGTGGCAGGCGGTCCGCGACGCCGTGCCGCCGGACGTCCCGGCGGTGGCCGTGTCCAAGCGGGACGGCCGCGGGCTCGACGAGGTCCTCGCGCTGCTGCCGAACGGCGAGACGACGGCGCTCATCGGCGAGTCCGGCGCCGGCAAGTCGTCGATCATCAACGCGCTCCTCGGCCAGAACGTCCTGCAGACCGGGAGCGTCCGCGCCAGCGACGCGAAGGGCCGCCACACCACGACGGCGCGCGAGCTCGTGCCCCTCGACGGCACCGGCACCTGCCTGCTCGACACGCCCGGCACGCGCGAGCTCGGCATGGTCCGCGACACCGGGGGCCTCGCCGCGGCGTTCTCCGACATCGAGGAGCTCGCGGCCGGGTGCCGGTTCGCGGACTGCCGTCACGACCGCGAGGCCGGGTGCGCCGTCATCGCCGCCGTCGCGGCGGGCACGCTGCCCGATCAGCGCCGGCGCTCGTTCCTCGAGCTGCGGGCCGAGATCGAGGAGCTCGACGGCAAGCGCGAGGATCGCGAGCGGCGGCTCGGCGAGGGCCGCCGGCCCCGCCGCTGAGCACGCTCAGGCCTCGGCCGGCTGACCGCTGCTGAGGTAGAGGTAGCCGTGCTCGTCGGCCACGGCGTTCGGCTCGACGTCGCCCGGATCGAGCTCGGCCAGCGCCGTGCCCTGGTCGAGCACGTGGACCCCGTCGCCCTCGCGCGCGAGGTCGAGCTCGAACCGGTACCAGGTGAGCTCCCACGCGACGACGATCCGCATCCGCGAGTCGCCGACGACGCGGATCGTCACCCACGGGGCCCCGAGGGAGCGTGCGATGCCCGACAGCGTCCGCGGGTGCGGCGAGTGGTTGTAGAGGTCGATCGCGCGCGCCGCCATCCGCGCCCCCGCGCTGATGACCTGCGCCCGGTCCCCGCCCGCGGTCGTGCCGTGCGCCGCGAGCGGCGAGGCGTGCTGCTCCTCCTCGGCGGTGATCCCGAGCTCGTCCTCGATGGTGTGGATGTGGCGCCGCGAGGGCGCCGGCGCCGTCAAGTCCACGTCGTGGAGCTCCTCGGACGGCCCACCGTCGGCGGGTCGCCGTCGGCGCGTGCCCGCGGCCCGCTCCGGCGTCGGACGGCTGCGGCCGCCACGGCCGGCCCCGCCACGCCGCCCGCCCTTGCCCCGCCGCAGGCGGTCCAGCAGGGACGGTCCGCGCTCGGGCTCGAGCGTCAGCGCGTCGCCGACGCCGATCCGGATCCAGCCGGCGTGCAGCGCGCGCGGGACGCAGAGCTCGCAGACCTCGCGACGCTCGCCGTCGTGGAGGAAGATCTCCGGCTCCTCGCCCCGCAGGAGGTGCCTGCCGCAGGACGCGCAGACGAGGTACGACGTGGGCGTGGACACCAGGTCGAGGCTAGCATCCGACCGGCCCTCGGCCGCACGTCGGCAGCCGCCGCCCACCGCCCTCCACGGACGGCCGCCGGTGCCCGGAGCGGCCGGGCCCAGCAGGTCGTCCGGGTGCGGCCACCGGCCCCGTCGGGCGGGTCCTCACCGGCCCGCGGCGGACGATCGATCGACCGGCGCTCAGGCGAGTCCGGCCTCGCCACCGGCGAGGCGGGCACGAAGCCGCAGCACGGCCTTCGTGTGCAGCTGCGAGGCGCGCGACTCGGTCACCCCGAGG
Source organism: Patulibacter sp. (assembly GCA_023268575.1). Taxonomy (GTDB): domain Bacteria; phylum Actinomycetota; class Thermoleophilia; order Solirubrobacterales; family Solirubrobacteraceae; genus Patulibacter. Next base: position 458 of record JALRCL010000535.1, on the reverse strand, counting down.
ACCTCGCCGATCTCGCGCAGCGTCAGGTTCTCGTAGTAGTAGAGGGCGATGACGACCTTCTCGCGCTCCGGCAGCCGCTGGATCGCGTCGCCGACCTGGTCGCGCAGGTCCTGATCGGCGAGCATCGCCTCCGGATCCTCGGCGCGCTCGTCCTCGATCGTGTCCAGCAGGGACACCTGGTCGCCTGAGGCATCGCTGACGCTCCACATCTCGTCGAGCGCGTGGACCGTCGCCTGGGAGACCTGCAGCAGCGAGTCCTGGAAGTCGCGGACCGTCACGCCCAGGGCGTCGGCCATCTCCTCGTCCGTCGGCGCGCGGTGCAGCCGGTGCTCGAGCTGGCTGTGCGTGCGCTCGATCTCGCGGGCACGGGCCCGCACCGAACGGGGCACCCAGTCCTGCGAGCGGAGCTCGTCGATGATCGCGCCGCGGATCCGCGTGACCGCGTACGTCTCGAAGCG
>JALRCL010000405.1 GCA_023268575.1 Patulibacter sp. | reverse complement strand
TGCCACGGGACTCGAGTCCATCCTCGCGAACGAGGGTGCGGTCTTCATCGACTCGGATGCGCTTGCGTGCGAGGCAGGCAGCCCGAAGTCGGCGAATATCGTGCTCATGGGAGCGCTCAGTGCGCACATGGACTTCGACGTGCAGACCGCCGAGCTGCGCGACGGAGTCGTCGCCGAAGCCCAGGAAGATCCGCTCGTAGAGCTCGCGCGCCCGGTCGCCTTCGCTGCCGTCGAACGCCGGCGCCCCGGCGGGCAGCGAGTCCGCGAACTCGTCGAGGAACAGGCGCTTCAGCGTGCCCGGGTAGCGGCTGTAGCGGGCGAACAGCGCGCCCTTGACCGTCTCGGGCAGGTTGACGAGGGCGTAGACCGGCCGCTCGAGGTCGGTGACGTGCGGCGCGATGCGCTCGCGCTCGGCGGGGGTGAGGTCGTCGACGGGGTAGCGCACGCGGGGGCGCACCGTACCGCGCCTCGCGGTCGGAGGCGGCGGCGCCGGCCGCCCCCCGCGACCGATGAGTTCCGACGCCGCGCGGGGTCCTGGTCGACGAGGGCCGCACGGGCGGCCACGACCCTGCGAGGTGCACCATGGACCAGGATCTGCAGATCACCGGCGTCGACTTCGTGACGCTCCCGGCGAAGGACATCGAGGAGTCCAAGCGGTTCTACGGCGAGGTCCTCGGCCTGCCGTTCGTGAAGGCCTGGGGCGCGATGCCGGCCGCGGAGTACCAGGCCGGCAACCTCACCATCGCGATCATGGAGCCGTCGGCGTTCGGTCAGGAGCTCCGTCCGCACGCGGTCCCGCTGGCGCTCCAGGTGCCCGACGTCGCGGCGGCGCGCGCGGAGCTCGAGGCGCGCGGGGTGACCTTCGTCACCGACATCATCGACAGCGGCAGCTGCCACCAGGCGATCTTCCTCGACCCGGCGGGCAACGCCCTGGACCTCCACCACCGGTACGGCTGACCCGGGCTGGCCGTCGGGGCGTGTCCCACCGCGGCGGCCACGGGGCCCGTCCACGCGCCGCGCGCGGCCGCGGCGCCTACTCGTACGGGCCGACGTAGAAGCCGAACAGCCCGCCGCCCTGGCAGGTGAAGGCGGTGTAGTTGTAGCGGGTGCTCACCGCGACGCTCGTCACGTCGCCCTGGCCGAGCGGGCAGACCCCCTGCGGGCGGACGTAGCCCCCGTAGTCCCCGCCGTCGAGCAGGCGCACCTGCAGGCGGACCTGACGCCCCTCGCCGAACGCCGTCGTCGAGCCGCCGCTGTTGACCTTCGACGCCGTCTGGGTGACGCCGAACTGCTCGATCTTCGTCCGGGAGCCGGAGAACGACATCCGGAAGGACCCGCCGTCCCGGGTGAAGGTCAGCGCGCGGACGAAGCCCCGGCGCGGGCCGTTCGGCTCGCCCGCGTCGACGTCCGGGTCGGTCCCGGGGCCGAGCAGGACGGTGCTGCGGCTGGCGACCGTCGTGAGGTAGAGGTTGCCCCGGCGCTCGAACGCCACCTGGTAGCCGCGCGTCGTCGTGGCGGGGTGCGCCATCCCGCTGCCGCTCGCGATCTTCCGGATGCGCCGCCGGGTCTCGACGTAGAGCCCGCGCGTCGTGGTGACGAACACGCGCTGCGCGTCGGCGCTGACCTCCACGCCCGTCACCCACCCCGGCGCTCGGACGAGTCGCATGCCGCCGCCGCGGACGTTGGCGACGTACGCGCGCGGGGTGCGACCGTCGCCGGCGCCCCGCACGAGGTTCGTGGCCGTCGAGACGAAGGCCACGATCCGGGCCTCCTCCGGCTTGTCCTTCGGGCCGGTGAAGCCGGAGATCGAGGCCCCCCACGAGTCGCCGTTGGCCGGCGCGCCCCCGCGGCCGACGGTCAGCAGCCGGGTGCTGCCGTACTGCCACGGATTCGCCCAGGGCTTGATCGTGCCGCCCCGCTGGACGAGGTAGACGTTGCGCCGTCCGGCCGCGACCGGGCCGTCGATGTTCGTGGCGGTCGAGGTGAAGGCGATCCAGCGGTTGTTCCGGCTGTCGTGCGAGAACGTCGGCTCGCTGGCCACGCCGTTGGGCATGCCGCCCGAGGGGGTCCGTCCCAGCAGCTGCTGCTCGCCGTCGGTCCACCAGACCAGCGGGTCGGCGTCGGCGCTCGCCGCCGGCACGGCGACGACGGACGCGAGCAGGAGCGCCAGCGCGAGTGGCCGGGCGTGGCACGAGCGGAGGAGGGGTCGGGTCGGCACCTTCGCTGGATCGGCGGCGGTGCGCGCGCCGCGCGCGCCCGCGCGTCGGTCACGGACGGACGTCCGACCCGTGAGCTGGAACGTCCGTCTGCCGCCCCACCGCGTCGGGTGCCGACGCCGGGGAGGCTCCGAGGCCCGGTCCCGCGGCCTCTCGCGGAGGCGGCGTGGGCCTCGTCGGCCGGCGCCGGGCGGCCGCGCCGCGCGCCGACCCCAGCCGATGCGTGAGATGCGACACCGATGGTCAGGCCGGCCCGGAGCGGGGCGTACCACCGAAGGACGACCCCACCGCCCGGCAAGCCCCTCCCAGAGAACCGCTTCCCATGCGCACGACTCCCCGGCCCCGCCACCACGTCGGCCCGTTCCTGCTCACGCTCCTGCGGCCCGTGCTCCGCTGGTCGCACTCACGCGACGCGTACGTCCTGCGCGCGGTCGGCAACCGCTGGGGGCCGGTCCTGCGGCCGCGCGCCGCCCCGGAGCACGCCGACGCCGGGCCCTCGAGCTGACGGCCGACGCCTCCGGCGACGTCGCCGGGCTCCCGATCAGGCGGCGACGAGGCGCCAGGGCACCTCGGCGTCGTCGACGAGCGCCAGGGTCCAGCGCTCGCGTCGGTCCGTCGGCCGCTCGCGGGAACCGGCCACGACGGCCTGGGTGTCGCGATCCTCGCGGTACCAGGCGCCGGCGTAGCGGACGACGACGCTCATCGTCGGCGGCGTCGCCGCGCCGTCCAGGCCGTCGATCTCGACCGCCTGGACCCGCAGGCCGCGGACGACGGTGCGGATCCGCCGGGCGGCGTCGTCGCCGTAGAGCAGGGTCGCGACCGCGCCCGCGTCGGCGCGGCGCTCCAGCGCGTCGTCGGCGCCGTCGATCGCCTCGATCCAGGCGGCCACGACCTCCTGGACGGCGACGGTCAGGACGTCCGGGCTGAAGCGGTCGTCGACGAGCGAGAGGTCGAGCGCGGCGGCGCGGGCGTCGTCGGTGATCGTCGTCAGCTGCGCGATCTCGCTCGCGTCGCCCGCGGCGCCGGCGACGGCGAGCTCCGTGCGGGTGCGCCCGGCGAGCGTCGGGTCGGCCTCCGGCGTGGCGACGAGGTCGCTGGCCAGGTGGTGGCGCCCCTCGGCCTCCTCCTCGATCGAGAGGAGGATCCACGCATCGCCGCGCTTGCCGAGCGTCCAGTACTGCTCGAGGTGCATCCTCGGCGAGTCGGCGCCGTCGCGGTAGAGCTTCTTGCCCCCGGGCTGCGCGACCCAGGACTCGATGTCGGCGCTCACGAAGGCCACGACGCGGTCGTCGGCGTCGGCCGCGCGGTTCACGAGCCCGACGAGCCGGACCTCGGGGGTCGAGGTGACCTGCACGCGGCTGTGCCAGCGCTTGCCGTCGAAGTCGTCGAGCCGGCGACGCCACTCCTCGAGCAGGTCGGGACCGAGCAGCCGTGCCATCGCGTCGCGGTCGCGCTCGTCCCACGCGCGCTGGACGGCGAGGAACAGCTCGCGCGCCGTCGCGGCCAGCGCGTCGGCGTCGAAGTCCTCGTCGTCGGTGGCCGCCTCGGCCGCCGCCGCCCGCGTCCGCTCGTCGCGGGCGACGCGTGCCGCCGCCCGCTGGCGACGCGCTCGGGCCTGGGCGAGCCCGACGAGCGCGAGGACGAGGAGGAACCCGAGGATCAGCACGACGCCGCCGGCACCGAGCGAGCCGCCGCCGGTCCCCGAGCCGCCGGACGAGGAGAAGCCACCGCCGCCCCCGCCACCGCTCGAGAAGCCGGAGGACCCGCCGCCCGCCTGGGCGAGGATCGTCGCGACGGGAGCGAGGGCGGCGGGCAGGGCCATGGGCGGGCATGCTGCCACGTCGCCGCGCGCCGTCGGCGGACCTGGCACGACGACGCGACCCTCGCCGTCCCGCCCGCGGCGAGCTAGGTTCCCGGCACGGATGCCCGACGCGCTCGAGACGACGCCCGCCGACGGGGTCGCCTACCGCCTGCTCGGGGCCCTCGTCGCCGAGCGCTGGAGCGACGGGACCCCGGCGCCGATCGCGCTCGGGGCGCCGAAGCAGCGGGCGGTGCTCGCGCTGCTGCTCCTGCAGCGCGGGCGGATCGTCACGACCGAGCGCCTCGCCGAGGCGCTGTGGGGCGACGCGCCGCCGCCGAGCGCCACGGCGAGCATCCAGGCGTACGTCTCGAACCTCCGGCGGGCGCTGCGGGAGAGCGCCGGCGCGACGCCACCGATCGTGCGGCGCGGACCGGGCTACGTCCTGACCGTCGACCCCGCGCGCCTGGACCTCGCGCGCGTGGAGGGTGCGATGCCGGAGCTGCGCGAGGCCGAGGCGGCCGGGGCGTGGCCGGCCGTGCTGGAGCGCGCCGAGGCGGTGCTGGCGGAGTGGCGCGGCGCACCGCTGGAGGAGCTCGCCGAGCTGGCCTGGGTGGCGGGGGAGGCGGCCGCGCTGGAGGAGCTGCGCGCCGAGGCACGGGAGGCGCGCATCGCGGCGCTGCTGGCCGTCGGGCGCGCGGCCCGGGCGACCGCGGCCGCTCAGGAGCTCCGCGCCGCCCATCCGCTGCGCGACCGCGGCTGCTGGCTGGAGATGGTCGCCCTGCACGCCGCCGGGAGGACCGGGGATGCGCTGGAGCGCTACCGCGAGCACGCGCGGCGCGCCGGTGCGGAGCTGGGGCTCGAGCCGGGTCGCGAGCTGCGCGAGCTGCAGGCGGCGATCCTCGCGGAGGAGCCGTGGGTCGCGCACTGGCCGCGGTCGGACGGCGGCGTCCCCGGCGCGGCCTCGTCG
>JALRCL010000348.1 GCA_023268575.1 Patulibacter sp. | reverse complement strand
CACCGTGCGCGACCTGGTGGAGGTGCACCGGGCGCTGCTCGCGCACATGGGCATCGAGCACCTGGCCGGCGCCATTGGCGGATCGCTCGGCGGCATGCAGGTGCTGCAGTGGGTGATCGACCACCCCGACGAGATCAGCGCGGCGCTGGTGATCTGCTCGTCGTCGCGCCTCTCGGCGCAGAACATCGCCTTCAGCGCGGTGGCGCGCGAGGCCATCATGCGCGACCCCGACTTCCAGGGCGGTGACTACTACGGCACGGGGCGCGCGCCAGAGACCTGGATCGCGTGCGGCGACGTCGGCCAGCGTGGGATCCCTTGGCAAACGACGAACGTCTCAGCAGGCGTCAAGGAGACCAGCGACTGGGCTAGGTGGCCACGAGGATGCTCGGGCCAGGCGTTGTCCGAAGAAGCGGCGAGCTCGGCGAACATCTGTCGCCCTAGCCGCTGGGCTAGGTGGTCGTCCCACGGCCCAGGCAGCTCGCCGCCGAGGAGGGCCTTCGCGGCGGCGGGCTGCGGATCGGGGTGCCGCGCGGGCGGGACCGCCACGTCCAGAACGATGGCCAGTCCGGACCGACTTGCGCCGCGCGCTGCGCCCGCCGCAGCCGCCGTCTTACCTGGACGACCGGCTGACATTCGAACCAGGTAGCGCGCCGGACCTCGTGGGCTCCAAGCTGGCCGGGGGGTACAGCATCTGCGATGTCAGCGCGCGCGATGTACCCGCTCCTCGGTCGTTGTGCAACGGTCTCGGGGTCGCGGAGCGTCTCTACTGCAGATGCCCGAAACGGCTGCCACAGCGAGAGCCCGCTACGTGCCCCCCACACGGACCTCCGGCCACGCCGAGTCGGCGGCGCAGCACGCGCTCGCCGACCGCGCGCTCGCCGTGGCGTACCGCACCGCCTTGGGCATCACCCGCGATCCGCACCTCGCGGGCGACATCGCCCAGGACGTGGCGATCAAGGCGCTGCGTCACGCGTCGAGCCTGCGCGAGCCGCGCGCGCTCGACGCGTGGCTGCATCGCACGACGGTACGGACCGCAATCGACCAGTACCGCCGGCGCGAGCGTCAGCGGACCGCGGACACGCGCTACGTCGAGGACGCCGCGCATGCCCACGCCGAGCAGCTCGACCCCGGACTTCGATCCGTGATCGAGCTGCTCGCACCGCTGCCCTACCGACAACGTGCCGCGATGACGCTGCGCTACGTCCACGACCTGACCGATCGCGAGATCGCCCGAGCCCTGGGGTGCCGGACCGGCACCGCCCGCTCGCTGCTCTCCCGCGCGACCGCGGCGCTGCGCGCCGAGATCGCCACTCCCTCGCCGAAGGATCCCCGATGACCTCCCCCGACCACGACCCCGAGCTGCACGAGCGCCTGCGCGCCCTGCGCGACGCGGCACCGCCCCAGCGTGCTCGCGCGGCAGTGCGCGACGCTGCCGCCCGCCGGGACCACGTCCCCGCGCGGTCGCGGTGGCCGCGACGGATCGGGCGTCCGACGGGCCTCGCAGCGGTCGGCATCCTGGCCACCGGGACGGCGGTCGCCGCGGCAACCGGGACGCTCGGCTTCGGCGGCCTGACCGGGGCCACCTCGGAGAAGGACACGTCTGCGCCCGCGCTCCGTGGACTCGTCGGCCAGCTCGAGCAGCAGGCCGGCGGGACCTCGATGGTCCGCTCGGGCACCGTGACCCGAGACGGCCTCGACATCGAGGTTGCGCTCACCGGGTCCCGGCTCTGCTTCTCCGCACCGGGCCAGCAGACGACGACCGCCAGCGTCGACGCGCGCGGCGGCCGTCAGGAAGGCGAGCGGTCGATGCCGTCCCTCGACGACGTCCCCCGCGCCGAGGACCTGCTGCAGGGTCCCCGACAGGTCGGCTGCGTGACGATCGACAAGGTCGACGACGGAGCGCTGCCCGCAATCGCCGGCAGCGATTCGCACGGAAGCTGGATCGTCGCGCTCGTCCCCGACGAGATCCACGACGTCCACGCGCGATCCACCGACGGCACGACCGCCACGCTGGTCGCCGAGCAGAACCTCGCGATCCGGCGCGCGTCCTCGCCCTTCACCGAGATCACCTGGACCACAGAGGACGGCACGAACCATCGCGCCGAGATCGGCCCGAACTAACCCGCGAGAAGCACCCAAGAAGACCTCGAAATACCCGCATATCACATAGATTGCCCCACCAAAAACACCCCGTGTGTTGTTGGTGAACGCGCGGCTGCAACTGCATTCGCGCCGCTTACACGCGCCCAAGATCGCCTGCTAATGCGGTGATCTTAGGCCCATCATCGCCCTCTAGAACCTAGCGAAACCTTTCGCCGCGCACCCCACTTTCCCGCCTAGTATCTCCGCCATCCGGCGGAAGCGTTTCGCCGTGGATCTACCAGGAAGGGAATACATGGGAATCACACGTAGGCTGCGCGCGCTGGCCGTCGCCACTGCCGCTTCTGGCGTGTTGCTGGTGTCGACCGGCAGTGCCTCAGCGGCCACCGCGGTCTGGTGGCCTGACAACTGGCTCGACGCGGCGGGGGCCACCACCTACCCGGCCAAGCACAGCATCACCGAGACCTCGGTTCGCTGGCTCGGCGGCGACCTCGCTTGCACGGGGGCGCACAATCTCGACGGCTCTCCGGCGGGGACCGCGTACTGCACCGGCTCGGTGCGCGGCCATCCGTACAACGGGACGCTCCGATACGCGTGGGCAGGAGCGGACATCAGCGTGAGCTACCTGCGCGGGCGGTGGGACTGGTGACCATGACGAGGAGCAGGTACATGAACCGGAAGAGCAAGCTGGCCGCGGCGACCGCCACGACGCTCGTCGCTTTGGGGGCCTCGACCGCCGTGGCGGTCGGCGGCGGCAAACGGGGGATCGGTCGCCGCGGAGACGAGCGCGCCCGCGGCCACGGCGACCGCGTCGGTCGCCTGGATCGCGCAGGGGACCGAGTTCACCGAGTTCGGCGTCCACGCCGATCAGGCCAAGGCGATCCCGACGCCCACCGCTGCCCGCACCAGCGAGCCGTGGTACATCGTGCCCGCCGACCGCGGCGCTTGCCTGTCGCCTGGGGACGGCGGACTCGTCTGTGGAACCTCGGCGCAGCTCAAGGCCGGGCGGATCCTCGCGGTGGACCGGGAGCTGGCTCCGCTCAACGCCGACAGCACGGTAGGGAAGGGGGCATCGGCGGCGCCGCTGCGTATCGCGGGCCTCGTGAGCGACGACGTTGCTGCAGTCGTGGCGAAGGACGACGCGGGGAAGGAGATCGGCAGGGCTCGCGTGACGTCCAACGTCTACGAGATCCCGCTCAACGATCCGAACTCGTTCGGCAGCCTTGAGCTCCAGCACGCTGACGGAACACTCGCCACGGCACTCGAGGTTCACGGCAACAGGTAGCGCGGCGCGTGCGGCGAGGGAGCCCCGATCCCGGTCCAGCTCCCTCGCCGCCCGTCAATCATCCCCGTCGGTCGCGCGGTCGGTGTGGAGGCGGCGGTAGGTCGCCGCACGCCTGATCCCGTCCGGGACGGAAGGACCGGCGCACCGCGCGTTGCGGCGGGACGCGCCCTGCGGATCGCGGGACTCAACAAGCAGGCGCCGACAGACCGGAGGTCAACCCGGAGCGCTCGCGCACCGCGTCGTGCGATTCGGCGGGGTCAGCCGTCGCCCCTCGGCTGTGCAAAGTCGACGTCTTCGCCAGCGGCGAGGTACACCGCGGTCGTTGCTGGCGACCGGTGTCCGATGCGACGTTGCAGCACGCCGAACGAGAGCGGTTCTCCTCGTGGCGCTGGTCGGGATCTAGCTTCGCAGCGCGCCGACGGCGGGGCCCCGACGGCCTTGGGCAGGGCGTGCCGAGGTGGCTCCGGATCACATCCGTCGTCAGCCCGAACGAGACCGTCGGCCTCGAGGTCCTTGAGGATCCGAGCGACGGCCGCGCCATGGACCCCGTGCGACGAGGGCGAGAGGCGTGGCGTAGGAGCCCAGAGGCGTGCAGGCTTGGGGCCCGCGACCCGCTCACTCCAGGTTCGCCATGACGTGCTTGATCCGCGTGTACTCCTCGAGCGAGTACTGCGAGAGGTCCTTGCCGTAGCCCGACTCGCCGAAGCCGCCGTGCGGCATCTCGGAGAGGTACGGCAGGTGGTCGTTGATCCAGACGCAGCCGAAGTCCAGCTCGCGGGTGGCGCGCAGCGCAGCGCCGACGTCCCGGGTCCAGACCGACGAGGCGAGGCCGTAGACGGAGTCGTTGGCCCACGCCAGCGCCTGGGCCTCGTCGGCGGCCCGCTGGACGGTGACGACCGGCCCGAAGACCTCCTGCTGGACGATCTCGGCGTCCTGCGCCGGACCGGCGACGACCGTCGGCTCGACGAAGTACCCGCGGCGCCCCCAGCGGCTGCCGCCGGTGAGGACCCGGGCGCCGTCCGCCACGGCGCGGTCGACCATGCCGAGGACCTTGTCGCGCTGGCCGGCGGAGATCACCGGACCGAGCTCGATCCCCTCGACCGCCTCGCCGGCGTCGTCGAACGGCTCGCCGATCACGAGCGACTCCACCGCCGGGACGAGCGCCTCGAGCAGCCGGTCGTGGATGCCCGGCGTGGCGATGACGCGGCAGGCGGCGGTGCAGTCCTGACCGGCGTTGTAGAACGCCCCGACCTTGATCCCCTCGACGACCTTCTCGAGGTCCGCGTCGTCGAGCACGACGACCGGCGCCTTGCCCCCGAGCTCGAGGTGCGTGCGGGCGAGCGTGTCCGCCGCGGCGCGGGCGATCGCCTTGCCGGTCCGCACCGACCCGGTGAGCGACACGAGCCGCACGGCCGGATGGGTGACGATCCCCTCGCCGACCGGCGAGCCGTGGCCGGTGAGGACGTTGAACGTCCCCGGCGGCAGCAGGTCGGCGACGAGCTCGGCGTAGCGGACGGTCGTCGACGGCGTGAGCTCGGAGGGCTTGAGCACGACCGCGTTGCCGGCCGCCAGGGCGGGGCCGATCTTCCAGATCGCCATCGCGAGCGGGTAGTTCCACGGCGTGATCTGCCCGACGACGCCGAGCGGCTCGCGCCGGACGAAGGACGTGTAGCCGGCCGCGTACTCCCCGGCGGCCTTGCCCTCGAGCGTCCGGGCCGCGCCGGCGAAGAACCGCAGGTGGTCCCCGCAGAGCGCGAGCTCCTCGCGCGCGCAGTCCAGCGGCTTGCCGGCCTCACGCGCCTCGAGCAGCGCGAGCTCGTCGAGGTGGCCGTCCAGGCGGTCGGCGAGCGCCAGCAGCGCGGTCTGGCGCTCGGCCGGGGTCGTCCGGCCCCACTCGCGGAACGCGCCCGTCGCCGCCTCGACCGCACGCCGCACGTCCTCCGCGTCGCCGAGCGGGGCGCGGGCGACGACCTGCTCGGTCGCCGGATCCAGGACGTCCTCGACGACGCCGGTGGTCGCGTCGACGGCCGCGCCGCCGACGACGTTGGGCAGGACGGTGACGTTCGTGGTGCTCATGGCTCGTTCCGATGTCGTGTGGCAGCGGCCCTGGTGACGACGTTCCGCGTCGGCGCCCCGCCGCGGGGCGGCCGGGACCCGCTCCGCGTGTCCGCCGCGCCCGCGGGTCGGCGTCGGCGGTCCCGCGATCCGCTGGCCGCCGGCGCCCTCACGCCGCGGAGCGGTGGGCCGCGAGGGCCTCGGCGACGGCGGGCACGGTGATCGCACCGTCGCGCACGTTGACCCCGGCCTGCAACCCCGGGATCCGCTCGAACGCCCCGTCCGGACCGTGGTCGGCCAGCGCCAGCACGTAGGGCAGCGTCGCGTTCGTCAGCGCCCGGGTGGAGGTCGCCGGTACGCCGCCGGGCATGTTCGCCACGCAGTAGTGCAGGACGTCGTCGACGAGGTACGTCGGGTCGTCGTGGGTCGTCGGCGTCGACGTCTCCGCGCACCCGCCCTGGTCGATAGCGACGTCGACGATCACCGCGCGCGAGCGCATGCCGGCGAGCATCTCGCGGGTGATGAGCTTCGGCGCCGCCGCGCCCGCCACGAGCACCGCGCCGATCACGACGTCCGCGCGGGAGACCTCGTCGCGCAGGGTCAGCGCGTCGCTCATGAGCACCCTCGCCCGGCCGTCGAAGAACGCCTCCAGCTCGACGAGCCGGTCGATCGACCGCTCGAGGATCGTGACCTCCGCGCCCATCCCGACGGCCACGCGCGCGGCGTTCGTGCCGACCACGCCGCCGCCGATCACGACGACCCGCGCCGGCGCGACGCCCGGCACCCCGCCGATCAGCACCCCGCGACCGTCCAGCGGCGACTGCAGGAAGTACGCCCCGGCCTGGGCGGCGAGGCGCCCGGCGACCTCGGACATCGGCGCCAGCAGCGGCAGGCCACGACCGTCCCTCCCGGTCACGGTCTCGTAGGCGATCGCGGTCGTGCCGGACGCCATCAGCGCCTCCGTCAGCCGCGGCGCCGCGGCGAGGTGCAGGTAGGTGAAGAGCGTCGCGTCGCCGTTGAGGCGCTCGTACTCCGGCGCGATCGGCTCCTTGACCTTCAGCAGCAGCTCGCTCTCGGCCCAGACGCGCTCGGCGCCGTCGACGATCCGCGCGCCCGCCCCGACGTAGGCGGAGTCCGGGAAACCGGACCCCTCGCCCGCGCCGGCCTGCACGAGCACGTCGTGCCCCCGGTCTGCCAGCTCGTGCGCCCCGGCGGGCGTCAGGGCGACGCGCCGCTCCGCGGGCTTGATCTCGGTGACGACGCCGACGTGCATGTCAGTCCTTCGTGGCCTCGAGGGGCGCGCCGGCCACGACGCCGCCGCGGCGGTCGTCGAAGCGGCGCAGGTGCTCGCCGGCGTCGGCGAGCACCTCGCCGAGCCGGTCGACGATCTCGTCCAGCAGCGCGGCGTCGGCGATCAGCGGCGGCGCGATCTGCACGACGGCGTCGCCGCGGTCGTCGGCACGGGCGATGAGGCCTGCCTCCAGCAGCCGGCCGGGCAGGAACCCGCGCAGCAGCTCGTCCCGCTGGGCCTGGTCCAGCCGAACGCCGTCGCGTCCGACGAGCTCCGCCGCGCGGAAGAAGCCGGCGCCGCGGACGTCGCCGACGAGCGGTAGCTCGAGCAGCCGGTCCATCGCGCCCGCCAGGTGGCCCTCGAGCGCGCGGACGTTCGGCAGGATCCCGTCGCGCTCGAAGATCTCGATGTTCTTCAGTGCGGCGGCGGCCCCGGCGGGGTGCCCGCCGAAGGTGATCCCGTGGCGCAGCGGCCCCGTCGACGGCGCCGACAGCGACGCCGCGACGTGGTCGCGCACGAAGACGGCCCCGCCGGGCAGGTAGGCGGAGGTGATCCCCTTCGCCGTCGTGACCATGTCCGGGACGACGCCCTCGTGCTCGATGCCGAGCCACGACCCGAGCCGGCCGAAGCCGCAGATGACCGAGTCGGCCACGAGCAGGATCCCGTGCTCGTCGGCGATCGCTCGCAGCCCGGTCCAGTAACCGGGCGGCGGCACGAGGCACCCGCCGGCGTTCTGGACCGGCTCGGCGATGATCACCGCGACCTCGTCGGGCCCGGCGGCGGCGACGGCGTCCCGCACCTCCTGCAGCAGCCGGGCGCACCACGTCGCGTCGTCCTCGTCCGGGCGGCGCCCGCGGAAGGCGTTCGTGTTCGAGACGTGGGTGACGTCGATCGGCGGCGTCCCGAAGCCCTCCTTGTAGCCCGGGACGCCGGTGAAGGAGAGCGCTCCGAGGGTCACCCCGTGGTAGGCGATGTCGCGGGCGATCGCCTTCGTCCGCTGCGGCTGGCCGATCGCGCGGAAGTGCTCTCGGGCGATCTTCCACATCGACTCAACCGACTCCGACCCGCCGTTCGTGAGGAACACGTGGTCGAGGTCGCCCGGCGTGCGCTCGGCGAGCTGGTGGGCGAGCTCGATCGCCGCCGGATGGGCGGTGCCCCAGTTCGTGTTGAACGGCAGCGTCGCGAGCTGCCCGGCGATGGCGGCGGAGAACTCCTCGCCGTGCGAGTAGCCCAGCTGCGCGCAGTAGAGGCTCGAGAGCGCGTCGACGTAGCGGCGGCCGCGGGTGTCGAAGACGTAGGGCCCCTCGCCCCGCTCGAGCACGAGCAGCTCCCGCTCCGACGCGCCGGTCGGGTCGGCGAACGCCGTGCCGTGCTTCGTGAAGTGCAGGAGCAGGTGGTCCCGCGCGCGTTCCTGGAGGAGGGCGTGGTCGGCGGGCGGGGTGGACGTGGGCATCGTCGGGTGGACCTCGGGATCGGCGGTCCACCAGAGCGTGCTCCGCCGCCGCGTCGGCGGCGACGGAGCAGGCCGTCGGAACTCCGTCGTGGCCGACGGACGTTGTGTCGGCGGCGGCCGCCGCTACCCCACGCGCTTCGACACGACCGTGCGACCGACCGTCACGCGCACGGTGAGCGCGCGACCGCGGACGACGCGCACGCCACGGAGCGTCACGGTCGTCGCGCGCTTCGCCTTCGCCGTGCCCTTGCGGGTCTTCAGCGTCCGCGTACCGCGGCGGACCCGGACCGCGTAGCGGCACGCCTTCGCGCAGCGGAACGTCACCGTCACGGTGCGGCCGCGCCGCCGCGCGCGCGTGATCGTCACGGCCTTCGCCGGCTTCGCGCCCTTCCCGTCGTCCGGGCGCTTGCCGTCGTCGGGCTGCTTGCCGTCGTCGGGCTTGGGACCGTCGTCGGGCGCCTTGCCGTCGTCGGGCGGCGTGGAGCCGACGGTGTAGCCGGAGGAGGTCGGCAGTCCGCCCTTCTCGGCCACGAGCCGCACGTCCTGCAGGTCGCACGGGCCGCTGCCGATCGCGTCGACGCGTGCGACCCGCAGACCGCTCTGGCCGGCGAGCGCGACGTAGCGCCCGTCGGGCGAGATCGCGGCGCTCGCGGCGCCGCCGCGGTAGAGGTCCTTGCCGTCGTCGGGCAGCTCGCACCAGGCGGTCGCCTTCGCCGCCGGCGGCGCGGCGCCGTCGAGCTGGGCGAGCACGAACCGGCGGCTGCCGAGACCGATCACCGCTCGCCGCCCGTCGCGCGCGAGGTCGACGTTCTGACCGCCCTCGCCCGGGATCGGCTCCCAGAGCGCGAAGTCGAAGCGCTCGCCGCCCTGCTCGGAGAACAGGCTCTCGGCGTTCGACGCGAGCAGCCGGTCGCCGTGCCAGCCGGCGAAGCTCGCGCCCTCGACGTCGATCGCCGGGACCGGGGCGAGCGCGTCCTGCGGGTTGATGATCGCCAGGTGCGGCTTCGGCGAGCTGTAGATCCCGGTGTGCTCGAGGTACGTGTACGCGAGCAGCCGCCCGTCGCGGTGCATCTGCACCGACAGCGGGCCGGTGTTCAGCCCGACGGGGCCGTGCTCGGGCAGCGCGTTGCGCACGGTCCGTCCGTCGCGGCCGATCCAGAGCAGGTCGGGCGCGAAGACGTCCTTGAGCTTCGCGATGACCGTCACGTTGCCCGCGTCGTCGGCGACGGGCAGCGTCGGGTAGGCCTCCTCGTCGCCGTGGCTGATGAGCTCGCTGCGGCTGCCGTCGGCGTTGACGAGGTGGACGTCGTAGCCGTCGCGGTAGGCGAACGAGTCGGCCGCGGCGGGCGTCGCGGCGGCGGCGGTCAGGAGGACCGCGAGCGCGGCGGCTCGCGTGGGGGTGCGCATGCGTGGCATAGGTCGGGTCGGTGGGTCGAGGGTGGAGCGGCGAGGCGCGTCGTCCGGCCGTCGCCGGGCAGCGCCCGGCGGGGCCGGCGCACGCGCATCGGGGACGGGACGGATCAGCGCAGCGGGTAGACGGCGCTGCGACGGGCGCCGGACGAGCGGACGGTCAGGCGCATCACGGCGGTGCCGGCCTCGACCGCCCGTCGCGCCTTGGCGCTCAGCGGCACGCGCAGCGTGCTCGCGCGCCCCGCCCGCAGCGCGCGGGTCCGGCGTGCGAGCGGCGTCACGTGCGGCGCGCCGTTGCGCTGGCCGAAGACGCCGATCAGCGCCTCGACGGTGCAGCGCCGCGAGCAGCGGACGGTCGTCGACGCCGAGCGCGCGCCGGGCGCCACCGCGGGCGCCTTGCGCAGCTGCGCCGGCCCGAGGCGCGTGCCGGCCGGAGCGGGGCCGGCGTCCTTCGCCGGCTCGGTGGTCCGCCGCCAGCGCTCGAAGGTGACGGTGCCGGTCCAGGTCGCCACGCAGCGCGTCGAGGAGGCCGGGTCGTAGCCGGGGCAGGCCGTCCCGACGGCGCGCTGCTCGAAGCGCGTCCGCACCCGCTCGCCGGTGACGACGCGTGCCGTGAGCAGCGGCGTGACCCCGGACTGGGTCATGCCCGGCTCGGTGACCGTCGACGGCGCGATCACGATGTCGGGCACGGCGTCGCGGGCGCACGACGTCGTGATCGCGAAGCCGATCGTCGGGACGAGCGCCGGCCCGCCGAGCGTGCGGCCGACGACGGCGAACCCCTCGACCCGGCCGGCGACCCCGCGGCAGCTCTCCGCGGTGCCGTCGGGGGCGGTCGAGAGGACCGCGGCGTTCCCCTCGGCGGCGCCGCGGACCTGCTTGGCGACGGGCGCGACCAGCACCCCGGGCGCGGGCGGGACGGTCGGGTCGTCGCCGGCGGCCCC
>JALRCL010000308.1 GCA_023268575.1 Patulibacter sp. | reverse complement strand
GCTCATCTGTCACGCGTGTGGCACGGCCACCTACTAGTCGATCCTCTGCGCGGTCGAGTTGCTCGTGAGCCTCGGCAATGAGCTTGCGGAGCTCCTTCTCAAGACGATCGGGCGCGGTGCGACGAGCGCTCGGATGCAGCGAACCGGCCTTGGCTTCCACGAGAACGATGACGTCGTCGACACGGAGGATCCCGTCGACCTCGCCTTCCTCCTCTGTTCCGGCGTCGTCGACAGTCCAGTACTTAACGCTGCGGTGATGCCAGTCGGCGCGAAGCGCATCGGCTAGCGCTTCGACGGCTCGCCGTTCTAGCGCGGACCCGCGGTGCCTCGAGAAACGCCTCCACGCTCGCTGGTCGCCCTTAAGCGCCGTCGTCAGCGCATCACGGAGCGTGAAGAACAAGCTCTCTGGCGCTGTCGGCAAGTAACGGCCCGAGCCGTCGTCGAGGAGAGGACGGCGGCGCATCGCTTCAACCTCCCAACCGATCTCCCGCTTCAGGTCTACCGCCTCGCGGCCGGGGCCGAACGTCGCGCTGAACATCGCAAGAAAGGCCTCGGCTGTCTCGGCATCGACGGCCGCATCTTCCGCCAACTCAGCGGCCGAGAAAGCGGCGTGTTGTCCGAGGTTGTGCGACATCCACGACGTCGCGTAGTACTGGATTCGCTTCTTGCGTTTGGCCGCAGGCGCGGACGCAAGTGAGTGGAGCAGTTCGTCTCGGTCGCCGCTGTCGCGGCGGTGAGACTTTTCATACTGGGCCACCCGCCTAGACAGATCGGCAGCCTGACGGCGCGCTTCGACGGCGCGCTCGGATGCACGCAATTGCGGCAACCTCCCGACAGCATCCGTCAGCTTTACCGCTGCTTCGACATCGAAGCCAATCAGGCGAACGAGGTCCGATTCGAACGGATCGAAAAGCGAACGAAGTGTGGCTTCTTCCTGCCAACGGTAGCTGAAGGACCGCACCACCAGACGATGCAGGTAGAGGCGCGACCGAAGCTCGAGCCAAGGGTCGAGCTCGCGCTTGCCTCGGGACCGGCTGTGGATGTACCAGATAGTGCTCCAGTTGAGCGCATCCCGAACCAGAACTCCAAGCGCCGACGGGTCCGGACTCCCCGCGCGCGTCTCATCCGTCGTGGCGGCGCGTTCGGCCCCGGGTCCTTCCCGACCAAGCAGTGCGTGAGCCACATACTCCGTTGTGGCCGGCGTGCCGTCTCCTTCAATAGGGCGAAGTTTGCCTGCCCGAACCACACCGAAGGTGCTCCAGACAGCGAACACGACGTCAAACGCATGAAAGCCGGCGGAGAGCTGCCTGATCTGCTTCTGGCTCTCCGCGATCCTCTCCGGAATCGCATCCGCCGCGGCATCGAGAGCTTCACGAAAGCGCGGGTACTCCGGATGCTCACGGTCGACGTGCAGTTGGAGCGAGTTCCCAATCTGTACAGCTTCGAGGGGCCCGAGCGCGAAACCGTGGCCGGCATCTCCGGCCGGCGCACCGGAACGCTTCCGTCTCGTCGGTCGGCGCACTCGCCTCTTTCCCGCCACGGGATCAATGTAGACGAGCGCAGTGGGACCGAGACTGCCTCGAAGCATGGCCTGAGTACCGGGTTCGAACCTGAAGAGAGACGTGCGGAAGTCAGACCCGAACGAGTCGGGGTCAGGCTGGCAAGACGCTTTCGGGCTTCGGGCAGTCGGGCTGCTGGTGTCCCTTGGGCTCGGGTCGGCCACGAGCCGACGGAAGCGATCGGGCTGGCCTGAACGGGCTGCTATCGGGGTCGGCAAGAGCGTAGGCCGCGGCGGCGCGATCCGCGGCAGTTGGGCCGGAACGTGAACTCGCCTGAGGCACGCGTCGAGGTGCTCGGAACTACGGTTCCTTGGTGCGTTCCCAGTAGCCGGCGCTTCAGCAGCGACCGGCGGGCTCGGCGATCTCGCGGACCTCGTCACGGCGACCGACCCGTCTGTCGGCCAGCAGGACCTCGGTCGACCTGCTGGTCCAGATTCGCCGCGTCATCACCGAGCAGCGCCAGCGCCGCCGGCTGCAGGAAGCACGGGCACGCACCGGCGCACCGTTCGCTCCGCGAAGGCCGCGCCGCCGAGGCGCCGACCGCGTCGTCCTGGCCCACGAGTCTCGCTGCCGTTGCTCATCGTCCGCCTCGACCGCCTGTTGGGCTAGTTCCTCGGCAAGACGGCCGGCAACTCCGCCCCCAGAATCGGCAGCGGAAGTCGAGACTGCTCTGATCTCAGCCTTCTCCTCCAGGTGCCCCCAGCAGGATTCGAACCTGCGCACACGGTTTAGGAAACCGATGCTCTATCCCCTGAGCTATGGGGGCGGCAGGCGGGAGGGTACCCGCCTCGCGGCGCGGGCGGCCGGGTGCACGCGGCGTCGCGGGACGGGTGGGGCGCGGCGGTCGGCGGGACGCTCGACTAGCCTGGACAGCGTGTCCGAGCCCGTGATCCCGCCCGTTCGCGAGATCGAGGACGGACCGCTCGGCGAGGTCCGCCGCCGTGCGCGGGAGGTCGCCGCGGCGATCGCGCCGGACGCCGCGCGGTGGGACGCCGAGGACCGCTTCCCGGAACCGTCCTACGCGGCGCTGCGCGACGCCGGGCTGCTGCGGCTGACCGTGCCGGCCGAGCACGGCGGCGACGGGCTCGGCGTGCCGGAGGCCTGCGCGGTGCTCGAGGAGCTCGCCGGGTCGTGCTTCGCCTCCGCGATGCTCGCGCAGCTCTACCTCAACGGGCCGCCGCGGGCGATCGACCGGCTGGGCACCCCGGAGCAGCGCGCGCGGTACCTGCCGGAGGTCGCCGCCGGCCGGCGCCTGATCGCGATCGCGATCACCGAGCGCGACGCCGGGTCCGCGGCGACGGAGCTCGCCACGACGCTCACCCCGGACGGGGCGGGCGGCTTCCGGCTCGACGGCGGCAAGTGCTACACGACCGGCGGGCACGCGGCCGACGTCGTGCTCGTCTTCGCGCGGCTCGCCGGGACGTCCGGCTCCCGGGGGATCGGGGCGGTCCTCGTCGACCGCTCCGCGGAGGGCTTCTCCAGCCGCGAGTCCGCGCCGAAGATGGGCGGACGCGGGATGGCCGAGGCCGACCTGCGCTTCGACGGCGTGCGGATCGACGCCGACGACGTCCTCGTCGCGCCCGATGGCGGCTCCTCGGCGGGCGCGGCGCTCATGCTGCGCCAGTTCAACCCCGAGCGGTGCGGCAACGCCGCGATGACGCTCGGCTGCGCCGGCACCGCGCTGGAGCTCTCGCTGCGCCACGTCCGCACCCGCCGCCAGTTCGGGCGCGAGCTCGCCGAGTTCCAGGGCCTGCAGTGGAAGCTCGCCGACATGGCGATCCGGCTGGACGGCGCGCGCCTGCTGCTCGCCCGGGCCGCCGCGTCCGACGAGGCGGGCTTCCCGGCGACGCGCGCGACCGCGATGGCGAAGGTCGCCGCGAACGAGGCCGCGGAGTGGATCTGCGCCCAGGCGATCCAGCTGCACGGCCACGCCGGCTACACCCGCGCGCTGCCGCTCGAGCGGCTCTACCGCGACGCTCGCGGCATGTCGCTGGCGGGCGGGACCGTCGAGATCATGCGCAACGTTCTGGCCGGCGAGCTGCTCGGCCGCCGCTTCTCGCAGCGCGCCTGAGTCCTCCTCGCGCCACGCCCGGAGGTCGGCCGCGCCGTGCGACCGCACGAGCGCGGGGCCTCTGG
>JALRCL010000305.1 GCA_023268575.1 Patulibacter sp. | reverse complement strand
GTTCTGCAGGAGGTTCCCGAACGCCTGCGCGAGGCGCGCGCGGTCGCCGACGACGACCGTCGTCCCCGGCTCGACCGCGAGCTCGATCCGGCGCCCGGCGCGCCGCGCGAGCGCGTCGTGCACGGCGACGAGGCCGCGCAGCAGCTCGGCGACGTCGACCGGGCGGCGCTCGTCGGGCACGCGACGACGGGCCACGGCCGCGGAGACCTCGTCGGCGGCGCGGCGGGCGCGGGCGAGCTCCCCGGCGACGGCGGCCGTCCGCGGGTTCGTCGGGTCCTCGAGCGCCAGCAGGACGGTCGTGAGCGGTCCGCGCAGCTCGTGGCAGGCGCGGACGACGCGCTCGGCGGTGCTGCGCCCGGCGCGCCGCTCGAGCAGCAGCAGCGACGCGGCGCCGACGGCGAGCAGCCAGCCGGCGGCCAGCAGCGCGCTCATGCCGCCCACTCCCGCTCGACCGCGGCCGCCGGCGCCTCCACGAGCCGGTACCCGACGCCCCAGACGTTCACGACGAACTCGTCGCCGGCGACGCCGAGCTTGCGCCGCAGCCGGCAGGCGTGCGAGTCGACGGTCCGGGAGACGATCGACGCGTCGCGGAAGCCCCACACCACGCGCAGCAACTCGGACTTCGTGAACACGCGCGTCGGCTCGCGCGCGAGCGCCAGCAGCAGCGCGTACTCCTTCTGGGTCAACTCGATCGGCTGCTCGCCGACGACCACCCGCCGTCGCGACGGATCGAGCTGCAGCGCGCCGACCCGAACGATCCCCGCCTGCTCCCGACGCCCCGCGCGGGCCAGCACGGCACGCAGGCGCAGCCGCAGCTCCGGATAGCTGAACGGCTTGACGAGGTAGTCGTCGCAGCCCCACTCGAACCCGCGGATCCGGTCCAGCTCGCCGTTCCGGCCGCTGAGCACGACCACCGGCGTGGCCGGATCCACGCGCGAGGCGATCCCGTCCGCGCGCCGCACCTCGCGCGCGAGTTCCAGCCCGCTGCCGTCCGGCAGGACGACGTCCGTGAGGACGAGATCCGGCGCGTGCCGATCCAGCAACAGCCGCGCGGTGGCGAGGTCCTTGGCGACCAGTGGCTCGTAGCCGTCGGCCGCGAGATGCTCGGCGAGGAACTCCCGCGTCAGGTCGTCGTCCTCGACGAGCAGCAGGGTGGCGATGGGGGGCGAGTCGCTCATGGTGCCCCTCTCACCCGCCAACCGCAGCAGGTTCTCCCCCCGCCTTCCGTCGCCGCGCTCCAGACGTATCCCCCTTCCTCAGCGCCTCAGCGTCGACGGCACGTCGAGCGGCTGAACGTTCAACTCGACGCTCGCCCTCAGCTACGCCCCGGGCACGGCCGGCACCGGGACGACGACCACCCCGGGGGGCGCGCTGCGGCGCCTCCACGTCCCCGCTCGCCGCGGCACCGCGAGGAGCGCCGCGGCGACGAGCAGCATCACCGACGACACAAGCAGCAGCGGGACGACGAGCTGCACCTTCGGCGCCGCCGCGCCCTGACGGTGCGCCCGTGCGAAGCGCGCGGTGAGCTCGATCGCCCCGTCGGCCGGGCTGCGCCGGGCGCAGCTGCTTCAGCGTCGGCCGTAGCGGCACGCCGACGCGGACCTCCACCGCCGCGCGCCGCAGCTCGGCGCACCGTCTGGGCGTAACAGATCGCGCCCGTCGATCTAGGCGTCAGGACGAAGATCCGGGAACGTCATGAGGGCAACGAGAACACCGAGCGCCCCAGCCACCGTTGTGGCGGCGCTTGGCGACAACTGCCCCTACAACGCCAGCGACGTCCCCACAACACCCACGGCCCAGACAACCAGCCGCCCGGCGACCGAGTACCGGCACCGACACGCCCAGAGGTAGCCGTCGACGAACGCGGCACGGGCAGTGGCGTCGGTCTCGGCCAACTCGATCCCACAGCGGCGAAGACTTCACGGACACTGTCCGCGTCGGGATGAGGAACAGCGAGGGGCAGCGGCCCGGCAGGAACAGCGGGCGTTAATCCCCGCACGGACTGCCCGAATGCCCACATACACGTGCGGCCCAGCGCGCGCTGAACCTTCAAGACGTCTCCAATCGAGTCGTACAGAGGCGGGTAGCGGGCGGAGCTCCTGCCGGCGAGACCCCTTCAAGGCGTCCACGCAGGTCGGCCCACCGCCGACGTTCAAACCAGCACGCCCATGTGGGCGTGATGCCCTTCGGCCGAGCGCCGACACCGGCACCAGCGGCGCGCGACCACGCGTTGCTGGTCGTGTCGCCCGCGCGCAGCTTGGGTACGACGCCCTTGCCGGGGGCAGCGCTCGTGCCCCCGTCCAGACCAGCGGTCCCGGCGAGCGCCGCGAGACCTCAGGTGGTGCCGATCTGCTGTTGCGCGACCGCGCCGGACGCGTTGTCAATGGGCTCGCAGCGCGGGACCGATCCCGCGAGTCTGAGCTGTCCCGGGTATGACGGAGACGTTGATCTGACCCGGGAAAAGTGGAGCCGGGATGCTGGAATCTGCCGGGCCGAGAGGAAGATGCGGATTCCGAAGATCACCCCGCACAGCTCCCGTCGGACCTTCATCTCGATCGCGCTGCGAGCGAACCAGTTCGACGAGGAGTGAGTGATGAGCCACGTCGGCAACGCGGACTCACGGATGACGTTGGACGTTCACGCGCAGCTGGAGCGTGCGGTCCGCGACCTCGTCTGCGCGGGGCTCTTGCATGAGCGCGAGGGGACGGTGGTCCCGACCCGCGCGGCCGTGCGATTCGGCGCCCTGGCGGGGATCTGACTGGTGCAATGGTGCCCCGCCGGCCCCGCCCGTAGAGTCCGCCGTGCGAGGAAGAAACTGATGGCTACGGGTCCTGGCATCTCTCGGAGCGAGCCGGTGAAGTCGCGCATTTCGTCGGCGACAGCCACGAACGACGCGACGGATCGGCGGGTCCCACTGACCGCGACTTGAACGCGCCGGTGCGTGGAATGACGAGGGAAGAGTTGGTTGACCTTCCTCGCGATGGCCAGGCCGATCCTGTCTTCGCGATGATCTTGCGGAGCTGGCTGGGGAAACCACCGACGGTCTCGGGCCGATTGAATGACTCCAGGCCGCATGGACGACGACGCGGCTGCGCGTCCGGTCGCGGAGAACGCGGGCTACCTGCAGGAGCAGTTCGGACAGCGGGTTGCCGCAGCGGTCGCCGGCTTGGTCGACGCTGGGCAGATCGGCCGCCACGCCAGCAGGACGTTGTCGCCGCGGGAGTGACCGAGCGTCGGCGGCGCGATGACTTCAAGGTAGTTCGGCTACTGGTTGATGCCTACGACGGTCAGACCGCCTGCGCGTGGCAGTTCGGCACGAATGTTCGCTTGGACGACCGGGCACCGATCGACGTGCTCGCCGCGGCCCGTGAGACATCGGAGTTCGAAGCCGTAGCGGAAGCTGCCCAAGCCGTCGCTGGCCGGGATTGGTCGTTCCAGTTCGTGAGGAGACATGAGCACGCAAGTGAGTGAGGAAGACGAGGGAGCTCGAAGGGTCCGGTTCTTCGGCCCGAGCGA
>JALRCL010000293.1 GCA_023268575.1 Patulibacter sp. | reverse complement strand
TTGGGAGATCCCCCGAACGACGCTCCCTGACCCGGGTGATGCTCGGCCGATGGGGAGCTTCGACCACATCGTCATCGGCGCCGGATCCGCGGGCTGCGCGGTCGCGGCCCGCCTCAGCGAGGACCCGGACCGCCGGGTCCTCCTGATCGAAGCCGGCGGCTCGGACCGCCGGCTCGAAGCGCGCGCGCCGGCCGGGTTCCCGGGCCTGTTCCACACGAAGCGCGACTGGGACTACCGGACCGAGCCGGAGCCCGGGTGCGCCGGGCGGCGCCTGTACCACCCGCGCGGGCGGCTCGTCGGTGGCTGCAGCGCGATGAACGCCCAGCTGTGGGTCCGCGGAAGCGACCGCGACTACGACGGCTGGGGCATCCCGGGGTGGGGCTGGGAGGACGTGCTGCCGTACTTCCTGCGGATCGAGGACCACTTCCTCGACGACGCCGCCCACGGGCGGGGCGGCCCGATCAAGGTACGCCGGATCGACACGCCCGACCCGACCACCGCGCACTTCGTGCGATCCGCCGTCGCTGCCGGGATCCCCGAGACGCAGGACCTCAGCGGGCCGGAGCTGGAGGGCGTGCAGTTCTCCGCGACCAACACGTACCGGGGTCGTCGCTGGAGCGCCGCCCGCGGGTACCTCGATCCGGCACGCCGACGCCGGAACCTCACCGTCGTGACCGACACGCTCGTCCGCCGGATCGTGCTCCGGGAGGGACGCGCGGTCGGGGTCGAGGTCGAGCGGCGGGGGACGGTCGAGCGCCACGACGCGCGGGGCGACATCGTGCTCAGCGCCGGTGCGTTCAACACGCCCCACCTGCTGCAGATCTCCGGCATCGGGCCGGCCGAGCACCTGGCGGAGATCGGCGTCGACCTCGCCGTCGACAGCCCGGCGGTCGGGGCGCACCTGACCGAGCACCCGATGACCTTCGTCAACTGGGAGCTTCGCGCGCCGTGGCTCGGGCTGTCCGATGCCGAGAGCCCCCGGCAGCTCCTGCGCTGGGTGCTGCGCGGCCGCGGCAAGCTCTGCTCCAACGTCGGCGAGTCGCTGGCGCACGTCCGGACCGAGGAGGGCCTCGAGGCGCCGGACATGCAGCTCGTCAACGGTCCGGTGTTCTTCTGGCAGCACGGCGAGGGCGAGCACGCCAAGCCGGCGATGATGGTCGGCCAGTCGTACTGGACCCCGAAGAGCCGTGGCCACGTCCTGGCGCGCTCCGCCGATCCGACGCAGAAGCCGGCCGTCCAGCTGAACCTCCTGACGGAGCCCGACGACGTCGCCGCGATGATGCGCGGCGTCCGCTTGACGCGGCGGATCGCCGAGCACGCGCCGCTGCGCGACGTGATCGCGGCCGAGATCACGCCCGGCCCCGACGTCCAGACCGACGCCGAGCTGGAGCGCTGGGTCCGGGAGACCTGCGAGCACACCTACCACCCGGCGTGCACGGCCCGCATCGGCGAGCCCGGAGAGGGCGTCGTCGATCCCGAGCTGCGCGTGCACGGCGTGGCGGGCCTGCGGGTCGCCGACGCGAGCGTCCTGCCGCGGATCACCCGCGCCAACACCCACGCGCCGGCGACGCTGGTCGGCGAGCGCTGCGCGGCGTTCATCCGCGGGCACGACGCGATCCCGGGCGCCCGCTCGGGCCGGAGCGCGATCGCGACCCCCTAGGGGAGCGGGCCCCCGCGGCACGCGTCGCGCCGCGGGCTCCGCGGAGCCCGCGGGGTCGACCGCTCGCCGCGCCGGTCGCCTCATGCGCTGGTCGCGGCGCCGGTCGGGGTCGACGCCGCGGCGAGCAGCGCCGCGGCCTTCTCGGCGACCATGATGGTCGGCGCGTTCGTGTTGCCGCGCGGGACGGACGGCATGACCGACGCGTCCGCCACGCGCAGGCCGTCCACGCCGAGCACGCGCAGCGCGGGGTCGACCACGCTGCCGATCGCGCAGGTCGACGTCGGGTGGTAGACGGTCTGGGTCACGCGCCGGAGGAAGCGCAGCAGCGCCTCGTCGCCGTCGCCGTCGGGCACGACGAGCGGCGCGGTCGCGACGTCGCGCAGCGCCGGGGCGTCGGCGATCCCGAGCGCCATCCGGAGGCCGGCGACCATCGCGGCGCGATCTTCGGGCGTCTCGAGGTAGCGATGGACGATGCGCGGGGCGCTGTCGGGCTGTGCGGTGCGCAGCGTCACCGCCCCGCGACTGGTCGGCTTCACGAGCGTCGGCCCGAAGGCGAAGCCGTGCCGGTCGGCGGGCACGAGCCCTTCTCCGCGGAACAGGACCGGGGCGAAGTGGAACTGGACGTCGGGCGCGCGGAGCTCCGGGCGCGTGCGGACGAACGCGCCGGCCTCGGCGACGTTCGAGGTCAGCGGGCCGCGCCCCGCTCCCCGGAGCAGGGCGACGTTCTCGGGCGACATGGCCGTCAGCAGCGAGCCGCCGTCGGCGGCCCAGTTCAGCAGCGCCATCGGGTGGTCCTGCAGGCCCCGGCCCACCGGCAGGTCGACGACGGGCTCGATCCCGAGCGCCGCGAGCTCGTCGGCCGGGCCGATCCCGGACAGCAGCAGCAGTTGGGGGGAGGCGTAGGCGCCGGCGCTCAGCACGATCTCGGCACCCTCGATCGTCTCGACGATCCCGTGGCGCTCGACCTCGACCCCGCGGGCGCGCCCCCCGTCGAGCACCAGTCGCAGCGCTCGCGCATCGGTGAGCACCGTGAGGTTCGGGCGCCCCTCCGCCGGGCGCAGGAAGGCGGTCGAGGCGCTGCTGCGCATCCCGTCGCGCTGCGTGACCTGGAAGCGACCCGCACCGTCCTGCCGGGGACCGTTGAAGTCGTCGTTGGGCGGATGGCCGGCCTCGACGCAGGCGGCCACGAACGCCTCGGTCAGCGCGATCCCGGACCGGTTGTCGGCGACGGCGAGCGGGCCGCCGACCCCGTGCAGGTCGCCGGCGCCGCGCTCGTTGTCCTCGGAGCGCTTGAAGTGCGGGAGCACCTCGTCGAACGACCAGCCGATCGCGCCCCCGGCCGCCCAGTCGTCGTAGTCGACGCGGTTGCCGCGCACGTAGACCATCGCGTTGATCGAGCTGCAGCCGCCGAGCACCCGCCCGCGCGGCAGGTAGAGCCGCCGACCGTCGAGCCCGGGCTCGGCGTCGGAGTCGAGATCCCAGTCGTGACGGCCCTTGAAGAGGGCGCCGAACGCGGCGGGGACGTGGATCTCCTCGGCATCGTCGCGGCCCCCGGCCTCGATCAGCGCGACCTGCGCGGCCGGGTCCTCGCTGAGGCGGGCGGCGAGCACGCAGCCGGCGGAGCCGGCGCCGACGATGACGTAGTCGTACATGGCGTCGACTCTGACGCCGGCACGCGGGGTCCCACGACCTCCGCCGGTGCGATCTCGCGCTCTCCCAGGGGTGAAAGATCGGCCTCGACCCTCGGTCCCGGCCGGCGGCGCGGTCGCGGCGCGTGCGGCTCCCGGGGACCGCACGCGGCGAGCGGCCCCCCGACCGGGCTCGACGGCGCCGGCCCGGTCGAGCCCGTGGCGGCTCAGGAGGCGATCGCGGTGGCCGTCGCGGTGATCACGACGTCGCCGGTCTGCCGCGCGACGGTGAAGGAGCACGTCGCCAGCCGCGCGCCGTCGTGCTCCTCGATCCCGTCGACGACGCCGCTGAGCGTCAGGACGTCGTCCGGCCAGACCTGGCCGGTGAACCGCAGCGCGAACCGGCGCACGTTCTCGACCCCGAGCCAGCCGCCGACGAGGCTCGAGAGCAGGCCGGCGTGGAACATCCCCATCGAGAAGACGCTCTCGAGTCCGGCGTCGCGCGCGAAGGTCTCGTCGTGGTGGATCGGGTTGAAGTCCCCACCGGCCCCGGCGTAGCGCACGAGGTCCGAGCGGGTGATCGGGCCGTACGTCCGCTGCGGCGCCTCGGCGCCGGCGGTCAGCGCGGTGGCCCGGGGGACCACGGTCGTCGCGGTGCTCATCGTCATGCTCCGGTCTGGATCAGGGTGTCGGTCTGGCGGGCCACGAGGTCGCCCGCGGCGTCCTTGATCGTGGCCTCGATCGTCACGAACGTCATGACGCCGCCGCGCTTGCCCTGGCGCTCGTCGACCGCCTTGACCACCCGCTCGATCGTCAGCTCGTCGCCGACCTCGATCGGGCGCACGTAGTCCCAGGTCGTGCCGCCGTGCAGCAGGCGCTTGAAGTCGAAGCCCAGATCCTCGATCGCGGCGTCGCGCTCGCGCCACATCATCGCGACCATCGGGAAGGTCAGCGGGGCGGGGATCGCGGCGAAGCCGGCGGCCTCGGCGGCCTCGGCGTCCTGATGGATCGGGTTGGGGTCGTGGAGCGCCCGTGCGAACTCGCGGACCTTGCCGCGCTCGACGGGGAACGTCACCTCGTCGAGCACCAGCCCGACCTGTGATGCATCCGGCATGCGAAACCTCCGGGGGGCGCGCGTCAGCGGCGCGCTCGGGTTGTCAGAGGGCGCCAGGCTAGCACGCGAAGTTAACCGCTGTTAGCATCGATTCCCATGGACATCGACCCTCCGGCTCGCGGCATTCCGCTCGTCCCCGGGGACGAGGAGCGGCTGCTGCGCGACGCCGTCTCGGACCTCGCCGGCCGCTACGGGCACCGCTACTTCGCCGAGCAGGTGGCGTCGGGCGGCGCCGCCGAGGAGCTGTGGGACGAGCTCGCCGCGGGCGGGTACGTCGGCGCCGGCCTGCCCGAGGAGCACGGCGGCGGGGGGCTCGGCATCGCCGCGCTGTGCGCGGTCGAGGAGGAGCTGGCCGCCGCCGGCTGCCCGCTGCCGATGCTCGTCATCTCGCCGGCGATCGTCGGCAGCATCCTGGCCCGCCACGGGGACGAGGCGCAGCGTGCGCGCTGGCTGCGGCCGATCGCCGAGGGGCGGATCCGGGTGGCGTTCGCGATCACCGAGTCCGACGCGGGGTCCAACTCCCACCAGGTCGCGACGGTCGCCGCACGCGACGGCGCCGGGTACCGCTTGCGGGGGAGCAAGACGTTCATCTCCGGCGTCGAGCACGCGGCCGCGGTGCTCGTCGTCGCGCGCACCGGGCGCGACGAGCGCGGGCGCGGACAGCTGTCGCTCTTCCTCGTCGACAGCGACGCACCGGGGCTGGAGCGGCAGCTCGTGCCGACCGCGTGCGCGGCGCTCGAGCAGCAGTGGCAGCTGTTCCTGGACGACGTCGAGGTCGGCGAGGAACGACGCGTCGGTCCCGAGGGCGCGGGCCTCCGCGCCCTGTTCGACGGCCTGAACCCCGAGCGGCTGATGGGCGCCGCGATGTGCACCGGCATCGCGCGGTACGCGCTCGACAAGGCCGCCGCGTACGCCCGGGAGCGGGAGGTCTGGGGAGTGCCGATCGGCACCCACCAGGGCGTCGCGCACCCCCTCGCGGAGGCGCGGATCGAGCTCGAGGCGGCGCGCCTGATGCTCCAGCGGGGAGCGCTCCTCTACGACGCGGGCCTCGAGGCCGGCGAAGCGAGCAACATGGCGAAGTTCACCGCGTCGGAGGTCAGCCTGCGGGCGCTGGACCGCGCGATCCAGGTCCACGGCGGCAACGGGCTGGCGGACGAGTACGGCCTCGCCGACCTCTGGTTCGTCGCCCGGCTGCTGAAGACCGCGCCGGTGTCGCGGGAGATGGTCCTGAACCACGTCGCCGAGCACGCGCTCGGCCTGCCGAAGTCCTACTGAGGCGGGCGACCGCGTCGAGGACGGTTATCGTTGCTCACGTGTCCCGCGAGCGGCAGATCCTGGGTGCGGCCGCCGAGCTCTTCTACGAGCGGGGCTTCCACAACGTCGGGATCGACGACATCGGGGCCCGGGTCGGCATCACGGGTCCGGCGATCTACCGCCACTTCAGCGGCAAGGAGCACCTCCTCGCGACGCTGTACCACGAGGCGCTCGACCAGCTGTTCCTGCACGTCGGCCGTGGGCAGGGCGATCCGCACGCGGAGCTCGAGGCGCTGATCCGCGCCCAGGCCCAGTTCACGATCGACCACCGCGAGCTCGTCGGGATCTACACGCGCGAGGATCGCTACCTGGCCGACCCGTGGCGCACCGAGGTCGCGCGCCGGACCCGCAAGCTGATGGAGCTCTGGGTCGGCGTGCTCGAGCAGTGCTTCCCGGCGCGCAGCGAGCAGGAGGTCCTGAGCGCCGCCCATGCCGCGGTCGGTCTGCTGCACTCGATCGCGCACTGGCCGCGCGCCGCGCTGCAGACGCCGGATCTCGCCTCGCTGCTCGTGGAGCTCGTCCGCAGCGGGCTCGCGTCGCTCGACGGCGACGTCGCCGTCCGGGCCTGACGCCGGCGGGGGCGCATTTGCCCCCTGCGAGAGATCGACGGGCCCGAGGCCCTGTGGCAGCCTCGGCGCGTGAGCTCCAAGGCGGCCGGACATCGAGCGACGATCTACGCGGGCGCAGCCCTCGCGCTGGCGACGGCGGTGGCCGCGCCTGCCGCGCGCGGCGCCGAGGCACCCGCCCGGATGGTCATGACCGGCGACCCCCTCTGGGGGTCGCTCTCGTTCCGGCAGGACCTCCTCGAGGTCGAGGTCGGAGACCGCGTCCTGATCGAGAACGTGAGCCTCGTGGCGCACCACCCGGCCGAGATCCACGGCGTCTGGGGAGCGGAGGTGCCGCCCGGGGGCACCTACGAGCCGCCGCTGGACGCCGGGAACCATCACGTCGTGGCCGTCGATCAGCCGCCTGCCGAACGTGGTCAAGGCCGACCTCGCCGTGGACCGGCCGTCCGGGGCGATGGAGAAGGAACTGGCCCGGCTCGGCTCCATCGTGGGCGAGGCGGCCGGCACGGCGCGCGGCAGGCCGGTGGTCAGCCGCG
>JALRCL010000260.1 GCA_023268575.1 Patulibacter sp. | reverse complement strand
CGAGCGCCATCCGCAGGGGCGGCAGGACGGTGAAGCCGGCGATGAGGCCCTCGAGCAGCAGCCGGCCGCCCTCGCGCCGCGCGCGCTGCACGCCCGGGACGCGCCGGACGGCGGTGCCCACGAGCGCCGGGTAGGGCGCGTTGGCGCGGGGGAGGAGGTACGGCGCCGAGCGCTGGTAGACGTCGACGTGCGCGGCGACCTCGGCGAGCTCCGGCACGAACTGGATCGCGCTGGCCCCGGTGCCGACGACGGCGATCCGCTTGCCGGTCAGGTCGAGCTCGTGGTCCCATGCGGCGGAGTGGAACGCCGGCCCGGCGAACCGCTCGCGGCCGGGCACCGCCGGGATCGCCGGGCGGGTGAGTTGCCCGCAGGCGGGGACGAGCACGTCGGCGACGTGCTGCTCGCCCGAGGAGAGCGTCAGCGTCCAGGTCGCCTCGCCCTCGTCCCAGCGGGCCTCGCGGACCTCCGTGCCGAGGCGGAGGTCGTCGAGCACCCCGTGGTCGCGCGCGACGTCGCGCAGGTACGCCTGGATCTCGGCCTGCGGCGAGCAGGGGCGACTCCAGTCGCGCCGCTGCGCGTACGAGTAGGAGTAGACGTAGGACGGGACGTCGCACGCGGCGCCCGGATACGTGTTGTGCGCCCAGACGCCGCCGACCGCGTCGGCGCGCTCGAACACGACCTGCTCGTCGTAGCCGGCCTGCCTGAGGGCGATCGCGGCCGCGATCCCGCTGAAGCCCGCGCCGATGATCGCGATCCGTCGCGGCGTCCTGGTCACCATGGCGACGAGAGTAAAGTGAGCGAATGCTCGTCTTCTACTCGCGTTCCGCGTCATGAGTCCGGATCGGCCGAACCGCCGTCGGGAGCCGCAGCAGGACCGTTCGCGGCGCACCGTCGAGCGGATCGTCGACGCCGCCGCTCGCGTCCTGGAGCGCGATGGGTACCGCGCTGCGTCGACGAACCGGATCGCCGCCGAGGCCGGGGTCAGCCCGGGCAGCCTCTACCAGTACTTCGGGGATCGGGACGCGCTGCTGGAGGCCGTCACCGCGCGGTTCGTCGCCCGGTTCGAGGAGCAGCTCGTCCCCGCCCTGCGGCGCGCGGTCCGCGAGGACCAGGCCTCGGCCACGACGAGCGTCATCGACGCCGTGCTCGCTGCGCTCGAGCACCAGGCCCCACTGCTGCGGGCGCTCGTCGCCCGGATCCCGCCCGAGCGGCAGGCGGAGCTCACGCGCGCGATCCGCGAGCGCGTCACGGACTACGTCTTCGGGACCCTCGCGCGGCAGCACGTCGAGCTCTCGCCGGCCGCGCTGGACCGCCTGACGTGGCTCGTCGTGGAGGTCGCCCAGTCCCTGCCGCTGCGCTACGTCGTCGACGCGCCGCCGATCCCGCGGGAGGCGTTCGTCGCCGACGAGGGCGCGCTGCCGTCCTGATCCGGGCGCACCGGTCGACCGTTCCCGTCGGGCCGGCGCGCGGCGCCACCGCCCGAGCGGCGGCCGCTGGCGCCGGCGGCCTCGGCGCCTGGGATTGCGCCGATCAGCGGGCGCGGGGGCGCGGCGCGAGCCACGAGGCGACGGGCAGGTCGGCCGCCGCCGCGGCGAGGCCGGCCGGGGTGAGCTCGGCCCGGGGGAGGACGTGCACCGGGACGGGCGCCACGAGCTCGGCGATCGTCCGCCGGTTGTCCTCCTGCCGGGCGTCGCCGCCGTCCCACGGGGTGACGACCACGGCACGGACGTCGAGGCCGGCGGCGCGGGCCGCCTCGACGGTCAGGCGCGCGTGGTTGATCGTGCCCAGCCCGGGACGGACCGCCACGACGAGCGGCAGCGCGAGGTCCACCGCCAGCGCCCGCACGTCGTACCCCGCGCGCGTGAACGGCACGAGCAGGCCGCCGATGCCCTCGACGACGAGCGCCTCGGCCCCGTCCCCGGCCGCCCGTGCGGCGGCGCGGAGGTCCTCCGGTCGCAGCTCGTCGCCGACCAGCTCGGCGGCGAGATGCGGCGAGACGGGCGGCCCGTAGACCAGCGGCGCGACCTCGTCGGGCCGCTGGCCGGTGCAGGCGGCCAGCAGCTCGTGGTCGCGGCCGCCGGCCGGCGCGGGGTCGTCGAGCCCGGTGACGACCGGCTTGTGCGCGCGCACCGCGACGCCGTCGGCGCGCAGCCGCGCGCAGAGCGCGGCGGCGAGGACCGTCTTGCCGACCTCGGTGTCGGTCGCGGTGACGAGCAGGGCGCTCAAGCCGGCGCGGCCTGGCGGTCGATCGCGGTCGCCAGGCGCTGGACGGCGTCGCGCAGCTCGTCGGGCTCGTGCTCGCTGGACACCGTGAGGCGCAGGCGCGAGGTCCCGTCGGGCACGGTCGGCGGCCGGATCGCCTGGACGTAGATCCCGGCCTCGAGCAGCTCGCCCGTGATCGCCATCGCCCGGTCGGGAGCGCCGACGACGATCGGGATGATCGGCACCCCGGGATCGACGTCGCCGGGATCGATGCCCGGGACGTCCGTGCGCACGCCGACGGCGCGCAGCTCATCGCGCACGAGCACGGCGTTCGCCCGCAGGCGCGCGGTGCGCTCGGGCTCGGCCCGCAGCACCTCGAGCGCCCCGAGCGCGGCACCGATCGCCGGCGGGCCCGGAGCGGTGGAGAAGATGAGCGACCGGGCGCGGTTCACGAGCCAGGCGACGACGTCCGGGTGCGCGGCGACGTACGCGCCGCTCGAGCCGAGCGCCTTGCCGAGCGTGCCGACGATCGCGTCGACCTCGCCCTCGAGACCAGCGGCCGCGACGCTGCCCCGGCCGCCGGGACCCAGCACCCCCGTGGCGTGGGCCTCGTCGACGACGAGCCGGGCGCCGTGGCGCCGGCAGACCTCGACGAGCTCGGGCAGCGGGGCGACGTCGCCGTCCATCGAGAACACGCCGTCGGTGACGACGAGCGGCGCGGGTCGGGCGTCGTCGTGGCGGATCCGCAGTTCGTGGTCGAGGTGCTCCCAGTCGCCGTGGCGGTAGACGACGCGCTCGGCGCCGCTGAGCCGGACCCCGTCGATGATCGACGCGTGGTTCAGCGCATCGCTGCAGACGATCCCGCCGCGCTGCGCCAGCGCACCGACGACGCCGACGTTCGCGAGGAACCCGGCGCCGAAGAGCACGGCGCCGCCGGTGCCCTCGAACCGCGCGAGCTCGTCCTCGAGCTCGCGGTGCAGGCGCAGCGTCCCGGCGATGAGCCGCGAGGACCCCGCCCCGGCGCCGTGGTCGACCGCGGCGCGCGCGGCGGCCGCCCGGACGCGCGCGTCGCCGGCGAGCCCGAGGTAGTCGTTCGTGCAGAGCAGCAGCAGCTCGCGGCCGTCGACGACCGCCCGCGGGCCGACCGGCCCCTCGACCGTCCGCAGGGACCGCCGCAGCCCGTCGCGCTCGAGCTTCGCAAGCTGCGCCCGCAGCGCGGGATCGCCGTCGGCGGGACGGCTCATCGCGACGGGGACGGGTTCGGGAACGTGCGCATGGCGGGGGCCGTCGCCGGACGGGTGCCCGCCCGGCGGAGGTCGGTCAGACGGCCAGGCCGGGGGCCGACGGCGTCGGCTCGAGCTCGCGCTCGGGCCAGCGGTTCGGCGCGCCGTCGGGGCGCGTCGGGACCTGCTTGTCCTTCGCGACGTAGCGCAGCTGCGTGGACGGGTCCCAGCGGCGGATCGTGATCCCGGCCTCCGCCGCCTGCTCCGGCGTGTCGAGATACTGCTCGACGACGTCCGGCGTCTCGCCCGCGAGGCGCCCGGACCGGTTGTCGGGCCGCGGGTTGGCGCCGTTGTCGGCGTGCCGGGCGATGTTCAGGCCGAGCTCGCCGAACATCGCGCGGTCGTCGGCCGGATCGCTGTTGAGCGTCGTGAGGAAGTTGCCCATCATCACGCCGTTGAGCCCGGCCTTCACGGCGAGCTTCTGCCATTCGCGCAGGTTCTCGGCACGGCCGCCGCAGAGCCGCAGCAGGGCGCTGGGGAGGATCAGGCGGAAGATCGCGACCCACTTGATCGCCTCCCACGGGTCCATGTAGTCGCGGTCGCCGAACTTCGTGCCGGGGCGCGGGTTCAGGAGGTTGATCGGCACCGAGGTGGGATCGATCTCCGCGAGCTCGAACGCCATCTCGACGCGCTGCTCGGGCGACTCCCCGAGGTTCAGGATGCCGCCGACGCACGTCTCCAGCCCGGCCTCGCGGACCGCGTCGATGGTGCGGATGCGCCCCTCGTAGCGGACGGTCGACGAGACCTCCGGGTAGTACGAGCGGGCCGTCTCGACGTTGTGGTGGACGCGGTTGATGCCCGCGGCCTTCAGCTGCTTGGCGCGCTTGGGGTTGATGTGCCCGACCGACGCGCAGCGCTTGAGGTTCGTGTGCTCGGTGACGAGCCGCGCGCCCTCGAGGAGCTTCTCGAAGTCGCGGTTGGAGAGCCCCTGGCCCTGGGTGACCATGCAGAAGCGGTGCGCGCCGGCGGCCTCGGCGGCGCGTGCGTGCTCGAGCATCTGCTCGGGCTCCATCATCGCGTGCATCGGCGTCTCCGCCTCCGCGAAGCGCGACTGGGCGCAGAACCCGCAGTCCTCGGCGCAGCCGCCGGACTTCGCGTTGACGAGCGAGCACATGTCGGTCGAGTCGCCGAACTGCTCCTGGCGCGCCTCCCACGCCCGCTCGACCAGGGCGAGGATCTCCTCCTGGGTGGCGAGCTGGCCGAGGCGCAGGGCCTCTTCACGGGTGATCAACGGCGCCATCGGGTCTCCGGATCGGCAGGTCGAGCGACGGGGGCCGCGAGGGACGCGGCCGATGGCGCGTGATCCTACCGGCCGTCCGCGTCGCCGCCCTCGCCCGTCCGGGGGATCCCCGTCGCACCGGGGGGAGGAGGCGTCCGCTCGTCCATCGGTCTGGCGCCCCGCCACTTGCAGGCGATCTTGAGGCAGGGGCGTCACGCTCTCGCGCGTGCTTCCGCGCTCCAGCCTCCTGACGGCCCTCCTCGCACTCGGGCTGCTCCTGCTCGTCCTGGCCGTCCTGCTGCGCCTCACGCGCGGCGAGCGGTGGCGGCGCCACGTGCCCCTCGTCGCGGGCATCGCGGCGCTGCTCTCGGGCATCGCGAACCTCGCGTCGGCGGTGAGCCCGGCCGACGACGGGCGGATGGCGCTGCTCCGGGAGGTCGTGGGCGGCGGGGTCCCCGAGCTCGCGCGGACGCTCGCGGTGCCGGCGGGCGTCGTGCTCGTCCTCACGGGCCGCTACCTCGCCCGGCGCCACCGGCGGGCGCTCGAGCTCGCGGTCGGCGCGCTGACGGTGCTGGCGGCGCTGAACGTCGCCAAGGGCCTCGACCTCGCGACCGCCGCGGCGACCGCCGGGATCGCGGCGGTGCTGTGGGGCACGCGCGATGCCTTCGACGTCGAGCCGGTCGGTCGGCGAGCGTCCGCCGTGGCCTCCGTCGCCGGGGCGCTCGGCTCGCTGCTCGTGGTGACCGTCGGCGTGCTGGCTGCGGTGGCGTGGCGCGAGGGCCTCGAGCCGTCGCTCGGGACGCTCGTCCACGAGGCGCTGCTCCAGCTCACGCTGACCCGCGAGACCGCGCTGCCGATGCCCCACCTGCTCGCGTGGCTGCCGGAGGCGCTCTCGGTCACCGCGGTCACGGTGCTGCTGCTTGCGTTGTGGAACGCGTTCCGCCGCGGCCCGATCGAGGCCGCCCTCGGTGACCGCCGGCGCGCCGACGAGCTGATCGCCGTCCACGGCACGGACACGCTCAGCGGCTTCGCGCGGCGGACCGACCTCGTTCCGCGGGTGAGCGCCGACGGGCGGGCGGCCGGCACGTGCTCGGTGGCCGCGGGCGTGCTCTTCGTCGGCGGCGCGCCCTCGGGGCCCGCCGACGCGGTGGACGACCTGCTCGACGAGCTGCGCGGCGTCGCCGACCACCACGGGCTCCCGATGGCGATCCTCGGCGCATCGGAGGAGCTCGCGCAGCGGACCGTCGCCCGCGGCGTCGCCGGTCGGCCGCTGAAGGCGATGTACGTCGGTGACGAGGCGGTCGTGCGCCCGTCGGCCTTCACCCTCGAGGGCCGGCCGATGAAGAAGGTGCGCCAGGCGGTCGGGCGCGTCGAGCGCGCCGGCTACCGCGCCGAGGTGGCGCGCCTCGGCGACCTCGACGGGGAGACCCGCCGGCAGGTCGCCGACGTCATCGCCGCCTGGGGCGAGAAGACCGCCCACGGCTTCGTCATGGAGCTGCCGCTGAGCGATCCGGCGGCGGCGAGCTCGCTCGTCGTCCTGGCCCGCGACGCCGACGGCCGCGTCCGGGCGTTCGTCCACGTCGTGCCGACCCCCGCGGGCCGCTGCTGGTCGCTCTCCAGCACGCCGCACGAGCGTGGCCTGCCCAACGGGGTCGTCGACTTCCTCGTCGTGCGGATGATCGAGCGGGCCGCGGAGCTCGGGCTCGAGCGCGTCTCGTTGAACTTCGCCGCCTACCGCGGCTGGATCCACGAGCCGGCGACGCCGTTCCAGCGGGTGATGGGACGCGTGGTGCTCTTCCTCGACCGGTTCTTCCAGATCGAGCGGCTGCACCGCTTCAACCAGAAGTTCCGGCCCGAGTGGGTCCCGCGCTACATGCTCTACGACGGGCGTCGCCGCCAGCTGCAGACGATGTGGGCGGCGATGGTGGTCGAGGGTCAGCTGCGCCCGCCGGCGGCGTGGACGGCGGTGCGCGAGCGGCTGCGCGACGCGCGCGGGCGTCGGATCCACGGTCCCGCGGTTGGCGACCGACGGACCGTCTAGGGTCCGCCACGGAGCGTCGGGCACGCGCCCAGCGCTCTGGCCCGACCATCCCTTCCCGCCTGGGAGGCCCCATGCGTCACGACCCGATCGACGTGCTCACCGCCGGTGCCACCGCGCCGCCGAGGACGGGCCGCCGGTCCCGGCGCACGGCGACCCGCTCGCCCCGTCCCGTCGACCTCGGCATCGCGGTCGTCGCGAGTGAGGAGGCGGGGCTCGCGCTCGCCGAGGAGGTCCTGGACCCGGACCGCGACGCGGTGCTCGTGTGCCTGTCGACGCGGCCCGGCGAGGACCGACCGGCGTTCGACGTGCGCCGCGTCCGGGAGGCGCTCGGCCGCAACGTCGCGCTGCGGGCGATCCGCACCGGTTCGGCGAGCCGGGCCCTCTCGGCGGCCCTGCCGCCGCAGCTCGGCGTCTTCGGCGGGGCGGCCCGGATCTGGTGGCCGGGAGTCGACGAGCTCGCCGACCCGCGCGCGCATCCGCTGATCCTCGATCGCGCCGGGCGCTACGGCCCGCGGGCGCTCGAGGTCCTCTCCGGTCGCCTTGCGGCCGGGCCGCCGGCGACCGTGCGCCCGCTGCGTCGCCGCGACGAGCACCACGAGGCGGAGCGGTGGGCCGGTGGCCGGCGGGGGAGGGGCGCCGCGACGGTGCCCGAGCGGCTCGCCGCCGGCGGTGGCCGCCCACTGCCCTCGCGACCGGCGACCGCCACGCGGCTCGTCGCGCTGCCGGGCGGCGACGCGGCGCCGGCCGAGCACGCAGACCACCGGGCGTTGCAGGCCGCGCTGGAGGAGGCCCGCGACGAGATCCGCCGCCTGCGGCGCAAGCTCGCCGAGGCACGGGTCGCCGCCGCGGAGTAGCCGGTCGGGGTCGCTGCGCGCGGCGCAGCGACCCTCCGCGTCTCGGCGGCCGCGTCGCGTCGTCAGCGGTCGACGGCGACGCGCCCGTCGGCGACGCGCAGGGACGCGCGACCCTCGAGCAGGTCGAGGATGTCGCCGCCGACGAGCTGCCCGCGCCATCCCTGGAGCGTCCGGATCTCCTCGTCCTCGCGGCCGTCGCGCCACGAGGTGATGATCCGCTGCAGGTCGCTGCGACTGGCGAGCAGCTCGTAGGCGAGGTGCTCCTCCTCCGCGCGGGTGCGCACGAGGGTCTCGGCGAGGACGACGAGCGCGGGATCGGCCGGGTCGGTCCGGGGCGGGCGCTCGGTCGTGACGGGGATCGGCTCGGCGTCGCGGCCGCGCGCGATCGCCTCCAACAGCGAGTCGCCGCGACGGTGGAGCGTCGCCTCCGACAGCCCGCGGATCTGCTTGAGCCGGTCGCGGGATGCGGGCCGGCGCTTCGCGAGCTCGACCAGCGTCTGGTCCTGCAGGACCGTCGACGGCGGCCGGTCGACCTGCGCGGCCGTCTCCTCCCGCCAGACGAGCAGCGAGAACGCAACGGCCCGCTGGCCCGGGTCGAGGCGGTCCACGCGCGGCAGGCGGGGGAAGAGGTCGGCCGGCTCGCGGCTGTCGCGGACGTCCTCGAGCGGCCGGCACTCCTCGACCGCCCAGTCGAGCCGGCCGAGGTCGACGAGCCGGTTCTGCAGCGCGACCGCGAGCTGCAGCAGGTGCTGGACGTCCTCGGCGGCGTAGCGGCGCTGCTCCTCGGAGAGCGGCCGCTGCTCCCAGCGGGTGAAGCTCGCCGACTTCTGGAGCTTCACCCGCAGGACCTCGCGCAGCAGGGCGTCGTAGCCCATCTGCGCGCGCAGCCCGGCGAACCCTGCGGCGACCTGGGTGTCGAAGACGTTGCGCACGTCCGTCGACCACGTGCGCTTCAGCAGCGCCACGTCCTGGCGCGCGGCGTGGAGCACG
Organism: Patulibacter sp.; assembly: GCA_023268575.1. GTDB lineage: Bacteria > Actinomycetota > Thermoleophilia > Solirubrobacterales > Solirubrobacteraceae > Patulibacter. Next base: position 124 of record JALRCL010000260.1, on the reverse strand, counting down.
ATCTCGATCTCCGGGTCGGCGAGGACCTCCGCCAGCGGCGTGGGATCGAACGTGTCCTCGATCGGGTCCAGCAGCTCGATCCGCACGCCGCCCGACGGGGTGTCGACGGCGACCTGGGCGAGGC
>JALRCL010000203.1 GCA_023268575.1 Patulibacter sp. | reverse complement strand
CCCGCAGGAGGCGCTGCGCGTCCTCGAGCGCGCGCTCGAGGCGGCCCCGGACGAGGACGCCCGGCCCGAGGTCCTCGCGGCGCTCGCCGAGGCGGGCCTGCACGCCCGCGTCGACGTCACGACCGCCGGGCAGCGGCTCGCGGAGAGCGCCGCGACGACGACCGATCCGGCGCGGCGCGTCGAGCGCTGGCTGCTGCTCGCGCAGCTCGTGACCGTCGGACGCGGGATCCCGACGGCCGTCGCGGTGCTGGAGGAGACGATGCGCGGTCTGGGCCCCGAGGCCGAGGAGGAGCGCCGGCGAACGGCCGTGGACCTCGTCGGCAAGGCCCTGCTGCACCACGACACCCGCGATCGGGGTCGGCGCCTCGCCGCCCAGGCGCCGGGGCTCGCGGGCGGCGACCGGACGCTCGACCGCCTCGAGCGCTGCAACCAGGCGTGGTCGCTGGCCCTCGACGGGGCGCCGGCGGCCGAGGTCGTCGGCCTCGCCGACGAGGCGCTGGGCCGCGGTGCGCTCTCCCGGCTGACGGGGCCCTCGGCTCCCGTGTACCAGGCGATCGCCGCGCTGGCCCACGTCGACGCGATCGAGCCGGCGCTCGCCGCCGTCGAGGTGGCCGTCGAGGTCGCGCGGGACCTCCACCACCCGATCGGCCTCTACGGCGCGCTCGGGACCCGCGCGGCGGTCCGGTGGCAGGCCGGCGACGTCCGCGGCTGCGCCGTCGACGCCGCGGCGGCGCTCGACCTGCCGGGGGTCCCGCCGCCGTTCCTGCTCGTGGCGTCCGGCTGGGCGGCGCTCGCCGCGATCGAGGGCGACGACCCGGGGGAGGCCGCGCGGGTGCTCGACGCGGTCGCCGGGGTCCCGGCGGTCGAGAACCTCAACGTCCACGTGGTCGACGCTGCCCGCGCCGCGCTGGCCGCGGTGCGGGGCGACCTGGAGGGCGCCGTCGCGACGTGGGAGGAGCTCGACCGGCGGCGGCGGGCGTCCAGGACGCGGGCGGTGCTCGCCTGGCGCGTCGCGCACGTCGACGCGCTGCGGCGCCTCGGGGGTCCGTCCCGCTGCGCCGGCCCGGCGGCCGAGCTCGCCGCCGACGCCGACGGGATCGGCACCGACGCCGCGCGCGGGACCGCGGCATGGGCGCGCGCGGCTGCGACGGAGGACCCCGAGGCGGCGCTGGAGCGGCTCGCCGAGGCCGAGCGCCGCCTGCGTCACGCGCCCGCGCGACGCTTGCACGCCGTCGCGCAGGTCGAGCTCGGCGAGGCCACGCGCCGCGCGGGGCGTCGCGACCGCGCGCGCGTCCACCTCGCCGACGGCCTGCGCGCGGCCCAGCAGCTCGGCGCGCTGCGGCTCGCACGGCGCGCGCACGAGGAGCTGGTGGTCGCGGGGGCCCGGCCACGCCGGCTCCAGTTCTCCGGCAGCGACGCCCTGACCGCGAGCGAGCGGCGCGTCGCGCAGCTCGCGGCGGCCGGGCGCACGAACCGCGAGATCTCCCAGGAGCTCTACGTGACGCCGAAGACCGTCGAGAACCAGCTCGGCCGCGTCTACCGCAAGCTCGGCGTCACCGGGCGCCACGCGCTCGACGCCGCGCTGCGCGACGACGCCGCGCCGGCCTGACCGCGCGCCGGGCGGCGCGGTCCCGGGGACCGGAACGGGACCGCGGCGATTGGGGGGTGGGCCCCTCATGCACCTCGGCGGCTCCGCGGCGAGGGTGATCGCGATGGCGGGACGACCCACGGTGCTCGTGCTCGAGGTCGACCTCGACCGCCGGCCGATCCGCGGCGCGGTCCGTCGGCCCTCCGGGCCGGCTCGGCCGTTCGTCGGGTGGTCGGGCCTCGCGGTGGCGCTCGGCGCCTTCGCGGAGGAGCCCGAGCCGGAGGGCGACCCGCCGTCCGCCCACCACCCATCACCGAAGGACCACCGATGCGACAGCGCCTCACCCACCTCCGTCCCCGGCCGGCCGGCCTCATCGCCGTGCTCGCCCTCTTCCTCGCCCTCGGCGGGACCGCCACCGCGGCGAAGCTCATCACCGGAGCGCAGATCCGCAACAGCTCCCTGACAGGGGCCGACGTGAGGAACAGCTCCCTCACCGGCGCCGACGTGAGGAACGGCTCGCTCGGCGCCGCCGACCTCAGCAGCGCCGCCCGCAGCGCCCTGCGGGGCGCCGCGGGACCGGCGGGCGCCGCCGGACCGACCGGGCCGGCGGGCCCGACCGGCGCGACCGGCGTCCCCGGACCGCAGGGTCCGCAGGGCCCGGCGGGCGTCGTCAACGCGCTGGCGGTCGCCGCCGACGCCCACGTCGTGACCGGCTCGGGCACCCGCACGGTGCTGACGAAGACGCTGCCGGAGGGGCGCTACGTCGTGCAGGCGAAGCTCAGCGCGAGCTCCGCCGGCACGGCCGAGGTGAGCTGCTCCCTGCGCCGCACCGCCGGGTTCCTGACGATCGACAGCACGAAGCTCGACCCGCCCGCGGTCGGCGACGCCACGCCGCTGTCGCTCCTGGGCACCGTCGAGACCGGCGCCGGCGGCTCCGCGGTGACGCTGCTGTGCTTCGAGGCCGGCGGCGACCTGACGGTCGAGGACGCGCAGCTCGTGGCCCTGCCGGTGGCCAGCGTCGGCTGACCCGTCCCGGGGCGGGGCCGTCGCGTCGCGACGGCCCCGCGACCGGTCGCGGCTCAGCCGGTCCCGCCGGCGCTCCCGTCGCCGTCGTCCGCGTCGGCGTCGCGGTCCCGCGAGAGCGAGGTGACCGTGAGGACGCTCGCCAGCACGACGCCGCAGAGCACGGCGGCGGTCCAGTTGCCGGAGATGAGGAACCGCCAGACGAGCGTCACGACGACGAAGGCGATCAGCGCGTCGCGCGCCAGCAGCAGAGGACGCGGGCGGCCCGCGCCGGGCGTCGGATCGCTCATGCGCGCCCCGCCTCCTCGACCTCGCCCTCGACCTCCAGCAGCGCGTCGCGCAGCTGCTCCAGCCGGGCGTCGTCGGGGGACTCCCACAGGCCGCGGTCGGCGGCCTCCAGCAGGCGCTCGGCGATCTGGCGCAGCGCCCACGGCGACGATCGCGTGAGGAACGCGTGGACGTCCGGGTCGCCGACGTAGCGGTCGGTCACCTGCTCGTACATCCAGTCCTCGACGACGCCCGCCGTCGCGTCGTAGCCGAACAGGTAGTCGACGGTGACCGAGAGCTCCATCGCGCCCTTGTACCCGTGACGGATCATGCCCGCCACCCAGCGCGGGTTCAGCACGCGCGAGCGCACCACCCGCCGCGCCTCCTCCGCGAGCGTCCGCGTCTGGACCGTCGTCGGGTCGGCGCTGTCGCCGAACCACGCCTTCGGCTCCTTCCCGGTCACCGCCTCCACCATCGCGACCATCCCGCCGTGATACTGGAAGTACCCGTCGGAATCGAAGATGTCGTGCTCGCGGGTGTCGAGGTTCTTCACCGCGACCTCGATCCGGCCGAACTGCTCGCGCATCGACCCGCGCGCCTGTACCCCGCCGAGGCCGCGCCCGTAGGCGTAGCCGCCCCAGGCCTCGTAGACGGCGGCCAGGTCGCTGCGGTCGTGCCAGCCCCGGCTGTCGACGAGCTCCAGCAGGCCGGCGCCGTAGGTCCCCGGCTTCGAGCCGAAGATCCGCGTCGTGGCGCGGCGCTTCGCGCGCTCAGCGGCGGAGGACCCCGGCCCGTCGTCGGCCGGCTGCGCGAGGAGCTCCTCCAGCAGGCGGGCCTCGTCCTCGCGGACGTGCTTGGCGACGAAGTTCGCCTCGTCCGGCTCGTCGAGCGCGGCGACGAGCGCGACCGCGTCGTCGACGAGGTCGATGAGGCCCGGGAACGCGTCGCGGAAGAACCCGCTGATCCGGACGGTGACGTCGATCCGCGGCCGCCCGAGCTCCTCCAGCGGGATCACGCGCAGTTCGCGCACGCGGCGCGTCTCGGGGTGCCAGACCGGCTCGACGCCGAGCAACGCGAAGATCTCGGCGACGTCGTCGCCGTGGGTCCGCATGTTCGCGGTGCCCCAGACGACGATCCCGACCTGCTCGGGCGCGCGGCCCTCCTCCTCGACGTGCCGCCGGACGAGGTCGTCGGCGAGCCGCCGGCCGGTCTCCCAGGAGAGCGCGCTCGGCAGCGCCTTCGGGTCCACGCCGTAGAAGTTGCGCCCCGTCGGCAGCACGTCGAGCCGCCCGCGGGTCGGCGAGCCCGACGGGCCGGACGGCACGTAGCGGCCCGAGAGCGCGCCGACGACGTGCTCGAGCTCCTCGCCGCAGCGGCGGATCCGCGGGACGACCTCGCTCGCGGCGTGGCGCAGCACCCGCTCGACGGCGTGGTCGCTGCGGCCGAGGATCTCCGTGACGATCGCCAGCGCGGCGCCCGGGTCCGTCGGCCAGCCCGCGTCGCCGAGGGCGTCGACGAGCGCGCGCTGCGCGGCGTCGAGCCGGTCGACGAGGTCGCCGGCGGTGGCGGCCGGCCCGGGGAAGCGCTCGACGAGCGCCACGACCCCGGGGTCGGCGGCGGACGGCAGGTCGCCGACCGCGTCCTCCAGGGCGTCGGCGACCGCGGCGTCGAGGCCGCAGGCCGCGTCGTCGTCGACGCTCGCCGTCGGAGCGAGCGGCAGCCGGGCGCCGCCGGCGCGCAGCAGCGCGTCCTCGTCGATCCCGAAGGCGGCGCCGACGGCGGTGCGCAGGCCGGGCAGGTCGCCGGAGCCGAGGCGCAGGATCGCCACCGCCAGGCCGCGGAGCTGCTCCTCGTCGGGCGCGCGGCCGAGGACGTGCAGGCCGTCGCGGACCTGCAGGTCCTTGATCGAGCAGAGGTACGTGTCGATGTCGGACACGAGGTGCTCGAGCCGGTGCTGGATCTCGGCGGCGTCCGCGTCGGCGCCCTGCGCCTGGAACGCGGCGAGCTCCTCGTCGTGCAGCCCGAGGTCGTGCTGCAGCGCCGCCGACTCGACGACCTCCCAGATCCGCCGGGCGAGCGCCGGCAGCTTCTCCGGGTCCAGCGCCTCGATCCGGACGTACTCGTCGAGGAGGTGCTCGAGCTCCTGCAGCTCGTCGTAGGTCTCGGCCCGCATCATCGGCGGCACGAGGTGGTCGACGATCGTCGCGTGGACCCGGCGCTTGGACTGCACGCCCTCGCCGGGGTCGTTCACGACGAAGGGGTAGACGAGCGGCAGCGACCCGAGGATCGCGTCCGGATGGCAGTCCGCGGAGAGGCCGATCGACTTGCCCGGCAGCCACTCGAGCGTGCCGTGCTTGCCGAGGTGCACGAGCGCGTCCGCCCGCCAGACCGCCTCGAGCCAGCGGTAGACGGCGAAGTAGTGGTGCGGCGCGGCGCGCTCGGCGTCGTGGGAGAGCGCGGCCGCGTCCTCCTCGCTCGTGGCGCGCGGCGGCTGGATGGCGATGAAGACGTCGCCGAGCTCGATGCCCGCGACGACCACGTCGTCGCCGTCGACGTACAGCGGCGCGTCGGTGCCGTGCCGCTCGGCGGCGCGCCCGCCGGTGGTCCAGCGGCCGTCCTCCCAGCCGACGCCGTGGTCGCGCTCCACGAGCGCGCGCAGCCCGTCGGGCAGCGTCGCGAACCACGCGGCGTACTCCGGGCCGCCGAGCCGGTAGGGGCTCTCGCGCAGGTGGTCGTCCGAGAGGAGCTCGGGGTCGTGGCCGCCGCGCGCGACGAGCGCGTGGATCAGCGCCTCGCCGGCGGCCGTGGCGGTCGCCGCGTCGACGTCGTCGGCGTCCAGCGCGGCCTGCAGCTCGGGCACCGCCGTCGCGTCGACGTGCTGGCCCTGGGCGGCGAGCGCGCGCAGCAGCAGCACCGCCGAGGCGGGCGTGTCGAGGCCGACGGCGTTGCCGATCCGCGAGTGCTTCGT
>JALRCL010000154.1 GCA_023268575.1 Patulibacter sp. | reverse complement strand
GGCACCACCAGCGCCCGTCGACGAGGCTCGCCCGGCCAGCGACCGGCGCCACGGGGAGCAGCGCGAGGAGCTCCTCGGCGGTGCCGCGGAGCTCGGTGGTCGAGGTCGCGTCGGCGACGGCGAGCCCGACGCCGCGGCGGCCGGCGGCCACCTCGCCGGCGACCGAGCCGAAGTCGACGGCGACCGTCCCGTGGAAGCGCGCCCCCGCCGTGGCGAGCGTCTCGTCGAGCGCTCCGTGGTGCCTCGTCGTCATCGCGCCGGACCCTAGGTCGCGCCCGCGGTCCCGCGCGCCTGCCGATGGGGAGGGATCCCCTCCCCCCGGGGACAGGTCAGCCCTCGCCGCGCTCGCGCATCGTGAGCCGCAGGTAGCGCGACGTCGCCTGCGCGCGGTTGCTCGCCCGCAGCTTGCGCAGGATGTTCTTCACGTGGAACTTCACGGTGCCCTCGGAGACGACGAGCTCGCGGGCGATGTCGCCGTTGCTCGCCCCGCGCGACATGAGCTGCAGGACCTCGACCTCGCGGCGCGTGAGCAGGTCGCGCAGGGCGCCGCCGGGCGGGGCGGGCGTCGCCGGCTCGCCCGCCTCGTCCGTGGCGAGGTCGCTGCGCTCCCCCAGCGAGCCGACGCCCTCGCTCAGCTGGGAGCTGCGGTCCCCCACCCACCGCGCCACCTGCGCCATCTCGCGCTGCTGGCGCCGCAGCCGCTGCCGCAGGACCGCCCGCTCGAAGACGAGCGCGAGCGCGAGCGCCGCCGCGGCGAGGTCCTCGCGGGTGCGCTCGTCGACCGGGGCCCCGTCGGCGCGGCGGTCGGCGTGGAGGAACCCACCGACCCGACCCTGCACCACGACGGGTGCCAGCACGTAGCGCTCCCAGCCCATCTCGGCCGCCCAGGCGTGCCGGGCGAGGGCGTCGTCGGGCCCCCGCGCCTGCAGCTGCGCGACGCGCCGTCGCAGGGCGTCGCCCTCCGCCGAGGGGTACTCCAGGACGACCGGCGCCGCGGCGAGGGTCGCCGCCAGCGCGTCCCCGTCCCCGTCGCGCGTCCAGGCCGAGAGGGCGCGCAGCTCGCCGTGCTCGACGGCGCTGAGGATCACGCGGTCGGCGGGCAGGGCCTCGGCCACGTCGCCCGGCGCGCGCCGCAGCAGCTCCCCGGCCGGCCCGACCTCCGCCCAGCGGGCGAGCACGGCCAGGAGCCGCGCCCCGGCGCCCTCGGGCGAGGGGCTCACGGCGCCAGCCACGGCGGGACCTCGTCGTCGGCGTCCTCCTCGCGACGGATCTCGAGCAGGTAGGCGACCGCGAGGTCGTCGTCGCCGATCCGCACGTGGTGGGCGTCCGAGCGCTCCTCCACGCGACGGATCTGGTCGAGGCTCGTGGCGAACGCCTCGGGGAAGGGGTAGAGCTCGTAGCCGACGACCCGCGCGCGCAGGCCGAGGGCGGCGAGCCGGTCCACCGTCGACTGGCGCGAGAGGAACGAGAGCTGGACGACGTAGGCGACCCCCTCGGCGGCGAGCGCGTCGGGCAGGCGGTCCAGCAGCTCGTCGAGGACGTTGCGTCCCCAGTAGTCGGCGGGCCGGTGCCCGGGCGGCGCGTCGAAGGGGTCGACGGGCAGCTGGTAGAGGCTCGCCACCACGACCTCGTAGCGCTCCTCCGGCCGCCAGCGGTAGAGGTCGGCGACGGCGGCCGAGAAGCGATCGCCGACCCCGTTGCGGTGCGCGTTCTCCTCCGCGTTGCGGACCGCCTCGGGGTCGCGGTCGATGGCGTGCACGTGCGTCGCGCCGTTCCGCGCCAGCTGGACGCCGAGGATGCCGGTGCCGGTGCCGACGTCGAGGCAGCGCTGCCCGGACCCGACCCGGCCGGCGTAGAGGTGGCGCCAGGCCAGGAGGCTCCCCCCGCGAGGGGCGAACACCCCGGGCCGCCGGACGAGGTCCGGGACGTCGAGCGGGTACAGCGAGCGGCCACGCCCGTCGAGCCACGGGCGCGGCGTCGCGGGCCGCGCGACCGGGGCGCCGTCGTCGGTGGTCCGCCGGACGCGGCCGGCGGGCCGGTCGCGCAGCGCCTCGGCGGCGGCGGCGATGTGCTCGGGGCCGACGCCGCAGCAGCCGCCCACGATCTGGGCGCCCTCCTCGCGCCAGCGGCGCGCGAGCCCCGCGTACTCCTCCCCGGCCACGCCGGTGGAGGAGCGCCACCCCTCCGCCGTCGGGTACCCGAGGTTCGGGTAGACGCCGAGCGGCAGGTCGGTGAAGTCGCGGAGGTAC
>JALRCL010000152.1 GCA_023268575.1 Patulibacter sp. | reverse complement strand
CGAGCCGCAGCGAGCGGCCGAGGATCTCGCGCATGATCTCGTTCGCGCCGCCGTAGATCCGGCTGACGCGGGCATCGGCGTACGCGCGGGCGATCGGGTACTCGCTCATGTAGCCGTAGCCGCCGAAGAGCTGCAGGCAGCGGTCGGTCACCCGACCCTGCAGCTCGGTGCACCAGAGCTTCGCCGCGGCCGCCGCCTCGACGCTCAGCTCGTCGCGCTCCAGCTCGTCCATGCAGCGCTCGAGGAACGCCTGGCCGACGGCGAGCTCCGTCGCGCAGTCGGCGAGCACGAAGCGCGTGTTCTGCAGGGCGCCGATCGGGGCGCCGAACGCCTCCCGCTCGCGGACGTAGTCGATCGTCCACGCGATCGCGGCGCGCGCGTTCGCGACGCCGGCGACGGCGATCGACAGGCGCTCCTGGGGGAGGTTCGCGGTGAGCTGGGCGAAGCCCCGCCCCTCCTCGCCGAGCAGGTTCTCGACCGGCACGCGCGCGTCCTGGAAGAAGAGCTCGGCGGTGTCCTGGCTGTGCAGGCCGATCTTCTCGAGCTTGCGCCCGCGCGAGAACCCCGGCGTGCCCTCCTCGATCATCACGAGGCTCAGCCCGCGGTGGCGCTCGGACGGGTCGGTCTTCACCGCCGTGATCACGAGGTCGGCGTGGATGCCGTTCGTGATGAACGTCTTCGCGCCGTTGACGACGTAGTGGTCGCCGTCGCGGATCGCGCTCGTGGCGATGCCGGCCAGGTCGGAGCCGGTGCCCGGCTCGGTCATGGCGACCGCGAGCACGATGTCGCCGCTGACGACGCCCGGCAGCCAGCGCTCGCGCTGCGCCTCGTCGCAGTACTCCAGGAGGTACGGCAGGCAGACGTCGTTGTGCAGCGTGAAGCCGACGCTCACGCCGCTGGCGCCGATCCGCAGCGCCTCCTCGGCGATGATCGCGTTGAAGCGGAAGTCGTCGACGCCCGCGCCGCCGTATTCCTCGGGGACCTGGAGGCCGAGGAACCCGCCCTCGCCCGCCAGCCGGTAGAGCTCGCGCGGGACGATCCCCTCCCGCTCCCACTCCTCGACGTGCGGCTGCACGTGCCGCGCGAGGAACGTCCGGAAGCTCTCCCGGAACGCCTCGTGCACCTCGCCGTAGCTCGGCGTCCCGACCATCGCCAGCGCGCTCATGGCGCGACGATACCCCAGCGATCTCCGTGGTACTGGGACGGGGTGTCGTCACCCCCGGTCGGGGGTCGGCCGGCCGGTCGACCCGACCCTGCGGCGCGGCTCAGACGCCGGCGCGCTCCCAGTACGGCCGGCGGACCTCGTCCTTCAGGAGCTTGCCGGTCGGCGTGCGCGGCAGGGACGCCACGACGTCGACGCCGCGCGGGCGCTTGAAGCCGGCCAGGCGCTCGCGGCACCACGCGACGAGCTCGTCGGCGAGCTCGGGCGACTCGACCGCGCCGTCGCGGAGCTGCACGACCGCGCGGACCGCCTCGCCGAGGTCGTCGTCGGGGACGCCGATCACCGCCACGTCGGCGACCGCGGGGTGCGCCTCGAGGACCTCCTCGACCTCCGCGGGGTACACGTTCACCCCGCCGGAGATGATCGTGTGGCTCTCCCGTCCGGCGAGGAAGAGGAACCCGTCCTCGTCGACGTGACCGAGGTCGCCGATCGTCGTCCAGCAGCGGTCGTTGCGCGCGCGGCGGGACTTCTCCTCGTCGCCGTGGTAGCGGACGGGGTCGGTCCCCGCGAACCAGATCCGCCCCACCTCGCCGGGAGGCAGCTCGACGCCGTCGGCGTCGGTGACGTGGATCTCGCCCTTCAGCGCGCGCCCGACCGTGCCGGGGCGCTCGAGCGCCTCCTGCGGCGAGACGTGCGTCTGGCCGTAGCCCTCGCTGGCGCCGTAGTACTCGTGGACGATCGGCCCGAGCCACGCGAGGGCCTCCGCCTTCAGCTCGCGGGCGCAGGGCGCGCCCGAGGTCACGACGACCCGCAGGCTCGAGAGGTCGTGGCGCGCCCGGACCTCCTCCGGCAGCCGCAGGAGCCGGCGCAGCATCGTCGGCACGACCTGCAGGTGCGTGACCCCGTGCTCCTCGACGACCCGCAGCAGGTCCTCGGCGTCGAAGCGCGGCAGCGACACGACGGTCCCGCCGAGCATCTGGACGATGAGGAGGAACGTGAACGGCGCCGCGTGGTAGGTCGGCGCGGGGGAGAGGAAGACGGCCTGCTCGTCGATCCCCATCCGCTCCACGAGCGGCCCGAGCCGCGGCGGCGCGTCGGCGGGGTGCAGGTCGCGCAGCGGCTGGCGGATGCCCTTCGGCCGGCCGGTCGTGCCGGAGCTGTAGAGCATCCGCGCGCCGAGGCGCTCGTCGGCCAGCGGCGCCCCGTCGACGACGCGCAGGCGCGCGTCGAGCTCCTCCGCCACGAGGATCGACGTGCGCA
>JALRCL010000138.1 GCA_023268575.1 Patulibacter sp. | reverse complement strand
GGCAGGCGCTCGAGGCCGACATGGCTCCGGCGGCGCAGCTGGACCTCTTCGGCGGGGCGACGCCGGTCGCCGACGGCGGCGCGAGCCTCGGCGCGCCGATCTCGCCCGTCGGCACGGCCGGGGGCGGGACGGTCCCCGGTGCCGCCGCCGCGGCGGCGGGCGGGGCGGGCGGGGCGCCGGCCGCCACGCAGGAGGTGCCCCTCTGGCAGCGGCGCCAGAAGCTCCGCGACGAGCGCCACCGGCTCGTCGCCGAGCTGGGGCGCACGCGGCGCGCCTCGCACCGCGAGATCAACGCCTGGCTCAACGGCCGGATCGGCATCGCCCGGGTCGAGGACGCCTCGATCGAGCAGCTCGAGCAGTCGATCGAGGTGCTCTACGACGCCCTCGCCGGCCGCGCCTGACCCGGCGCGGCGTGCCCGGCGCCTGACCGGCGGGGCGTGCCCGGCGCCCCGCCCCGCGGCCGCGCGATCCGCAGCGCTTCCCGTGCGCCTCGCGTCCACGCGGCGTGCGCCGGGCGGCGCGTCCCGCGTACGTCCCGCCCGGCGGCCGTGCGCTCCACCTCGCCTCCCGCGTACGTCGCGCCCAGGCGGCCGTGCGCTCCACGTCGCCTCCCGCACGTCGCCCATGGGCCGACGAGCGGCGCACGCGGCCGGTGCACCGTGCGACGCCTGGTCGCCCGCGCGGCGCAGGCGTCGCGGGGCGCACGCCGCCCCGTCGTGCGAACCGCCTATCGTCGGGCGACGATGACCACGCAGACCGACTTCACCAACCTGTACGTGATGTACGCCGGGTTCAAGGCGGCGCGCGGTCATCGGCGGGTCCCGGAGGAGGGCCGTCCCGCCATCGCGGCCGAGGCCGAGCAGGCGCTGTCGGGCGGCGAGGCGATCCTGCGGGGGAGCTACTCGACCGTCGGCTTCCGGGCCGAGGCCGACCTCATGCTCTGGCTCATCGGCCCGAGCGCCGACGCGCTCCAGGACGCCCTCGTGCGGTTCGGGAAGACCCGCCTCGGCCAGGCCGTCGATCCGTGGTGGACCTCGATCGGCGTCCACCGCGAGGCCGAGTTCAACAAGGCGCACATCCCGGCGTACCTCGAGGGCACGGACCCGAAGAAGTACCTCTCGGTCTATCCCTTCGTGCGGTCGCTGGAGTGGTACCTGCTCGACCCGCAGGAGCGCTCGACGATGCTGCGCGAGCACGGCATGATGGCCGCCGGCTACAAGGACGTCCGCGCGAACACCGTCAGCGCGTTCGCCCTGAACGACTACGAGTGGCTGCTCGCCTTCGAGGCCGACGAGCTCACCCGGATCGTCGACCTCATGCGTGACCTGCGCGGCGCGAAGGCCCGCGCGCACATGCGCGAGGAGCTGCCGTTCCTCACCGGCATCCGCAAGCCGCTCGCGGACGTCGTCGCCGACCTGGCGTAGTCGAAGCTCAGCCTCGACGCCGTCGGCCGGCGACCGACCGCGCGTCGGGGCTCGCGGCGGCGCGGGCGACCGCTGCCTGGCGACCGGTCGGGCAGCGCGCTGCCGGTCGCCGCGTCGGGCCCTCCGCGGGGTGAGCGGTCGTGCAGTGGCGTCGAGGGTTGGGGCGTC
>JALRCL010000118.1 GCA_023268575.1 Patulibacter sp. | reverse complement strand
GCTCCCGACGAACGCCGCCGCCGCCTGGTCCGCCACTTCGCCGCGACCGTCGAGCCGCTCCTCACGGCGGGACGCAGCTACCCCGAGCTCAGCGTCCGCGAGCTCATCGCGACGGCGGGGATCTCGCGCTCGACCTTCTATGCGTACTTCGCGGACAAGGCGGCACTGCTCGAGGCGATGGCCGACGACGCGAGCCACGAGGTCTTCGAGGCCGCCGAGACGTGGTTCGCACTCGATCGGCCGGCCCGGCGCGCCGACTTCGACCGCGCCCTCGAGCCGCTGTTCGCGGCGTACGCCGAGCACCAGGTGCTCTTCCGGGCGATCGCCGACACCGCGGCACAGAGCCCCGCGGCGCGCCGGAACCTCGAGCGGATCGTGCAGCGCGCCGCGGACCGCCTGGCGGCGCACATCGCCACGCAGCAGGCACGCGGACACGCGGCGCCCGGCGATCCACGGGCGACGGCCGGGTGGCTGGCGTGGATGGTCGAGCGCGGGCTCTATCAGCTGGTCCCGGGCGCCGACGAGGAGGAGCGCGCGGCCCTGCACCGCTCGATGTCCGACGTCGCCTGGCGGGCGCTCTACGCCGGGGCGGACGTCGCCGACTGATCCCCGCCTCCGGCCACGGGGCCGGTTCGTCGAGGCCATCGACGACGTGCGACCGGCAGCGCGCAGCCACGCAGCGGCCGCCCGACGTACGAGGTGTATTGAGATCGAACAGCGTGTTCGGCCATGTGGTACGGTCGACGCGACGTGGCGCGAGCGCGCTCGTCGCAACGCGGTCGGCACCGGGCCGGCCGGGGAGAGAAAGGACCACCCGTGCTGCCGAACGCACTCACGCTCGCGGCCATCGGCGACGCTGCGCCGCCGTACCACAACGTTCCGGGTCTGCCACCGAACGTCGCCCCCCTGCCCTCGGGCATCGAGGCCGGCGCGACGAACGAGATCCTGTTCTTCTTCATCGCCGGCGCGGCGGTCGTCATCTTCGCGCTGCCGTGGGCGCTGCGCGCGGCCTCGAAGGGCAACTGGATCCCGCTGCTCGTCATGGGCGGCGGCCTGATCTGCTCGCTCGAGGAAGCGATGCTCGACATGCTCGGGCACCTGCACTGGGCCGACGACCTGACCGTCGTCTACACGAACTTCGGGATCAAGGTGCCGCTCCTGATCCCGCTCTGCTACGTCGCCTTCCTCGGCCTGCAGTCGTACTTCTGCTACTTCGTGATCAAGAACGGCGCCAAGCTGCGCCACTTCTTCATGCTGCTCGCGATGGGCGCGATCCTCGACGCCGTCATGGAGACGATCGGGATCAACCTCAACGTCTACGAGTACTACGGCCTGCAGCCGTTCGAGCTCTTCGGCTTCCCGTACTGGTGGGCCTTCATCAACTCGGCCTCGTTCGTCACCGTCGGTGCGATGCTGGCCTACGCGGTGCCGCGCCTGAAGGGCTGGAAGCAGCTGATCGTGCTGCTCATCCCCGCCTACGGCATGGCCGCGACGTACTTCACCGTGGGCTGGATCCACATCCTCGCCCACAACTCGTCGCTGCCGGACTGGATGCGCTGGGTCGCCGCCGCGATCATGATGGTCGAGGCCTGCTTCTACATGAAGCTCCTCCACCACCTGCTCGGCGTGAAGGAGGACCAGCCGGCCGCCGCCTGGACCCTCCCGCGGATGTTCCAGTACACGATGATGCCGTCGAAGGCCCGCGACCGCCTCTGGGCCAGGATGGCCCAGGAGGGCGGACTGCCGCCGGAGCGGCACGCCGCGGCCTACTGAGCACCGGCGGGCGGCGCGCACGCGCCGCCCGCGCTCGACCCGGGAGCATCCGGGCCCGACCACGACCCCGGCCCCGGCCGGGGTCGTCGCGTTGCGCGTCGGAGCCCTTCGCGTTCCGGGCCGCGCCGCCGAGCCAGCGCGCGGAGCACCGGGCGTCACCCCCGCATCGCCGCGCGGCCTCCCGGGCCTCCGCAGGGGCCGGCCGTCGCGGCGCGCTCAGGCGTCGTCGCGGTAGCCCTCGTAGAGCACCCGCCACACGATGTCGGTGGCGGTGTCGAGGAGGCGCTTGAACTCCGCCGGCTTCGCCGGCGCCACGAGCTGGTAGAGCCCGCGCTCGAGCATCCACACGAGCCAGCGGGCCGTGCGGGGCGCGTCGAGCGGCGCCGCCCGGCCGAGCTTCTGCTGGGCCCGGAAGTGCCGCGTGATCTCGGTGACCGCCCGGTCCACGAGCGCCGCGTGCTGCTCCCGGATCTGGTGGTCGTAGGCGGCCGTCTCCGTGATCGCACCGAGCAGCATCTGGTGCTGGTGGTAGGCGTCGAAGAGCGGCTGCAGCGCCTTGCGCAGGTCCTTGCGCGTCGCGTCGGGACCGAGCTCGAACCACGGCGCGGCGGCGTCGGCGAACGCCTGGGTGACGTCCTCGACCATCGCCCGCAGGAGGTCGCCCTTGTCGTCGAAGTAGACGTAGAAGGTCGAGCGGGAGATGTCGACCGCCGTGATGAGGCGCTCGACGCTGATCTCCGCGTAGGTCTCGCCCTGCTCCAGCAACGGCTCGACGACCTCGACGAACAGGCGCGCGAGCTGCTCCCGCCGCACCTCCCGAGGGGGTTGCAGGGGCTTGCTCGTTCGCGGGGCCACGCTCGAAACCCTAGCGCGTTGTTCGACGGCCGAACGGGATGTTCGGCCGCTGGGTTCGCGGGCTGGCGGGACCCCCGCCGAGCGCGGCTCGCGCCCGGCGGTCAGAGGCCGTAGGTCTTGCCGATGATGTCGCGCTGGATCTCGTTCGTGCCGCCGTAGATCGTCGCGCCGAGCGCGATCCGCAGGTGGCGTTCCATGCCGTACTCGTTCGCGTAGCCGTAGCCGCCCATCATCTGGACGCCCTCGAGCGCGACGCGCTTGGCGACCTCGGTGACCTTGAGCTTCAGCATCGAGGACTCGCGCGGGCCGACGCGGCGCGGATCGGCCTCGAGGCGCCGCGCGAGCTCGTGGACCATGAGCCGCGAGATCTCGACCTCGGTGGCGAGCTCGGCGAACCGGTGGCGCATCGCCTGGAAGGAGCCGATCGGCTGGCCGAACTGCTTGCGCTCGGTGATGTAGTCGAGCAGGTCCTGCAGCGCCCGCCGCGCGTGCCCGATGAAGATCGCCGCGATCAGGACGCGCTCGCGGTTGAGCCCGCCCATGAGCTGCTTCCAGCCGTTGCCGATGTCGCCGATGACGCGGTCCTCGGGAACGAAGACGTCGGTGTAGAAGACGTCGTTCGTCTCGCGGCCGCCCATCGTCGGGATGTGGCGGATGTCGATGCCGTCCTGCTCGAGGTCGACGTCGAGCATCGAGATGCCCTCGTGCTTGCGCCCGCTGGAGTCGGTGCGGACCATGAGCATGCAGCGCTTCGCGAAGTGCGCGTTGGAGCTCCAGGTCTTCTGGCCGTTCACGAGCCACCCGCCGTCGACGCGCTCGGCCTTGCAGCGGAGGTTCGCCAGGTCGGACCCGGCCTCCGGCTCGGACATGCCGATCGCGAAGGTGTCCCCGGCACAGACGCGGCCGATGAGGTCGCGCTTCAGCTCGTCGCTGGCGTGCCGCTCGATCGCCTCGCCTGCGACGAGCGAGGTCGAGATCCCCATGATCGGCAGCTGGCCGAAGAACGCCTCCTCGAGGAAGAGGCTGACGTCGACGATCGACCCGCCGCCCCCGCCGAGGTCCTCCGGGAACCCGATGCCGACGAACCCGAGCTCGGCGAGCTCCCGGTAGACGCCCTCGTGGTGCTGCTCGATGCCGTCCTCGGTCAGCGCGGCGCGCTGCTCGGGCGTGCCGGCCTTGTTCGCCGAGTACTCCCGGAGCGTCTCGACGAGCGCGCGGCGCTCGTCGTTGAGGTCGACCAGGTCGTTGGCGAAGGCGTTGACGGCCATAGCGGGATCCTCGGAGGTGCGGTGGTGACCACGGCCGGCTCGGCACCGGCCGGACCGGGGCGTGCGCAGCGGCGCCGCCCACGGCCGCCGGGAGTATCGCACACACTGTCCAGACGGCATGGCCCGTGGTCCGGACGGGATCGCGGAGATGCGACGGAGACGGCCGGCGGGCCCGACGGCCTCCGGTAGCGTCGGGCGATGGGCGAGATGCGCGATCGGCGGCTGCAGGGGCGGCCCTACCGGGCCGGCGACCCGGAGGACGTCGCCGGCTACGACCGCACGCAGGAGCTGCTGGAGCGCTACAACGCCGCCCCGGCCGCGAGCCGCGGCGACGCCGAGCGCGCGGCGCTCCTGCCCGAGCTGCTCGTCGCGGTCGGCGAGGACGTCGTCGTCCGGCCGCCCTTCTTCTGCGAGTTCGGGGACGTGCGGATCGGCGCCGGGACGTTCGCGAACGTCGGCCTGCTCGTGCTCGACGTCGCGCCGGTCACGATCGGCGCCCGCTGCCAGATCGGGCCCCGCGTCCAGCTGCTCGCCGCGACCCATCCGCTCGACGTCGCGTCGCGACGCGAGGAGTGGGAGTCGGCGGCCCCGGTGACGATCGGCGACGACGTCTGGCTCGGGGCCGGGACGATCGTCTGCCCGGGCGTGACGATCGGCGCCGGGACGGTCGTGGCGGCGGGCGCCGTCGTCACCCGCGACCTGCCGGCCGGGGTCCTCGCCGCCGGCGTCCCGGCCCGCGTCGTGCGCGAGGGCCTCGCCGGGGACGCCGCGGGCTGACGTCAGCGCTCACCGCCCCCGGCGGGGATCTCGATCCGCTCGCGCGCCGCGACGGTCACGTCGATGACGTCCTGCAGGAATCGCGCGACGACCTGGAGCTCCGCGAGGTCGTAGCGACCCATCGCCGCCTGATACGCGTCGCCGAGGGGTCCGAAGAACGCGGCGGCGAGGGCATGGGCGGCAGGCTGCAGCTCGAGGATCGTGCGCCGGCGGTCGTCGGGGTCGGGGCGGCGCAGGACGTGCCCGCCCTGCTCGAGCCGGTCGATGAGCGCGGTGGTGGCCGGGCGGCTCAGGCGCAGCGCCCGGGCGAGGGTCGCCGGCCCCAACGGCGCCCGCGACTCGGCGATGGCCGCGAGGGCCGCCACGTCGGTCTGGTGCATGCCGTGCGCGCCCCCGAACGCCACCGCGAGCCGGGACGCCTCCTCGGACTGCCGGCGCAGCAGCGCCCGGACCTGCTCGCGTTGCTCCTCGTCGGGATCCACGACCGACGGGGAGTCTATGAGCGATCCCGGCAGACCGCCCCTGTAGGCAGACACATGATTCGACGGTCGAATCATTCGATGGTAATACTTCCGGCGTGCCTTCCCGTCGTCTCGCCGTATCGGCTCTGCGCCTCCTCTCGCCGCCCTGGATCCGGGTCGTCGTCGGCGTGCTCGTTGCTGCGGCGTTCCTCGGGGTCGCCGGCGAAGCCACGACGTCGCGGTCCCCCGCCGACCGTCTCCCCGCGGGCGCGGACGCGACCGAGGCGGCCATCCGCCAGGAGGCACTGCCGCGAGCCCGCACGTCGGCGGCGATCGTCGTCTATCGCCGCGCTGACGGGCGCCTGACGGGCGCCGACCGGAAGCGGATCGCCGCGGCCCGACGCGCGTTCGCCCCGCTCGCCCAGGACGGGCGTCCGTCGCCGGCCCGGGTCGCACCCGACGGCCGCGCGGCGATCGTGTCCGTCCCGCTGCGGGCGGTGCCCAGCGGCGTGGACGGACCGGACGCCGACCGGCTCGAGCGCACGATCGAGGCGCTGCGCGCCGAGGTCGGTCGCGACCGGCCCCCGGGACTGGAGGCCGCCGTCACCGGGCCCGCGGCGCTGCAAGTCGATCTCTCGAACGTCTTCGCCGGCGCCGACACGCGCCTGCTCGCCGTGACCGCGCTCGTGGTCGCGCTCCTCCTGCTCATCACCTACCGGAGCCCGTGGCTGTGGCTCGTGCCCCTGACGGTCGTCGCCCTCGGCGACCGGGTCGCGGCGTCGCTGCTGGCACTGCTCAGCCGGGAGGCGGGCCTCGACGTCGACGGTACGACGAGCGGCATCGTCTCGGTCCTCGTGTTCGGCGCCGGGACGAACTACGCGCTGCTGCTGGTCGCGCGCTACCGCGAGGAGCTGCGACGGCATCCGTCCACCGCCACGGCGATGCGGGCCGCCGTCCGTCGTGCCGCGCCGGCCATCCTCGCAAGCTCGGGCACCGTGTCGCTCAGCCTCATGACCCTCGTGCTCGCCGACCTGCCGCTGAACCGCAACCTCGGGCTGTCGGGGGCGCTGGGCATCGCGACCGCGGTCGTCTTCGTGCTCGGCCTGCTGCCCCCGGCGCTCCTGCTCGTCGGCCGGAGCGCCTTCTGGCCGCTCGTTCCGCGCCACGGCGATGCCGACCCGGCGCGCGACGGATGGTGGAGCCGCCTGGGCACGGCGATCACCGCGCGCCCCCGGCCGGTCGTCCTCGTGACGACGGCGCTCCTCGCGGCGCTGGCGCTCGGCACCACCGGTGCCACCACCGGCCTCTCGCAGGTCGAGCAGCTGCGCGACCGCCCGGACTCCGTCGTCGGCCAGGAGCTCGTGGAGCGGAGCTTCGGCGGAGGGCTGGGCGAGCCGGCCGCGATCCTCACCGCCGCCGGCACCGAGGATCGTGTCGCCGCGATCGCTCGCGACACGCGCGGGATCGTCGGCGTCGACGATGGCCCGGCGAGCGACCGCTGGGCGCAGGTGACCGTGCGCCTCGACGGCGCGCCCGGCAGCGACGCGTCCCTGGCCGCCGTCCGCGCTCTGCGCGAGCGGCTGGCGGGTACGCCGGGGGACCCGCGGGTCGGCGGCGGCGACGCCGAGGACCTCGACGAGCGGGCGGCGGCCGATCGCGATCGCGGCGTCGTCGTCCCCCTCGTGCTGCTCGTCGTGTCGCTCGTCCTGCTCGGCCTGCTGCGGTCGATCGTCGCAGCCGTGCTGTTGACGATCACGAACGTCGTCAGCTGGGCGGCGGCGCTCGGCTGCGCCGTGCTCGCCTTCGAGCACGCCCTCGACTTCCCGGCGCTCGACGCCCCCGTGGCGCTGCTGAGCTTCCTGTTCCTCGTCGCCCTCGGGGTCGACTACAACATCTTCCTCATCACGCGCGCTCGCGAGGAGGCCGTCCGGGCTTCGACCCGCCGGTCGATCGTGGTGGCCCTGGCCCGCACGGGTGGCGTCATCACGAGCGCGGGGATCGTGCTGTCGGCCGTCTTCGCCGTGCTCGGCATCCTCCCGCTCATCACCCTCACGCAGCTCGGCATCGTCGTCGGCATCGGGATCCTCATCGACACCCTGCTCGTACGAACGGTCCTCGTCCCGGCGCTCGTAACCGCCGTGGGACCGCGGTTCTGGTGGCCCAGCGACCCGTCGCGCGGAACATCGATCGCGCGAACCTGACGCCACCCGCCGAGTCCTCGCCCGGCTCGCGGGGCATCAGCGGTGGGGCATGGACGCCGACGATGTGGCGGAGCTCACCCTGGAGGCCGAGGACCCGGACGCACTCGCGGCGTTCTCCGAGCGGGCGCTCGGGCTCGACGTCGCGGTCGAGGGCCCCGTCGAGCACGACGGCGGGGACCGCTCGATCTACGCGGCGCGGCGAGCGCGGGACGGTCGCCTCCCGACCCGTGGAGACCCGTTGGCACGGCCGCGCCCCGCGAGGCGCGGCCGTGTCGGCGCTCAGCTGCGGCGCAGGAACCCGCGGCGGCGCTCCTTGCGCAACTGCCGCAGCAACGTCTTGGAGGCGTTGTGGCCCGGCATGCCGGAGATGCCCGGGATCGAGTGGGTGCCCGACCCGGTCATCCACAACCCGTCGATCGGGGCCTGGAAGTTCCCCATCCCGAGCGCGGGCCGCAACGGCCCCAGGCGGGTGATGATCGGATCGACGTGGTAGACGTTGCCGTCGATCGCGTTGAACCGCTGCGCGATGTCCGGCTTCGCGAGCGGGCGGCGGCCGATCTCGAGCTCCTCGAGGCCCTCGTAGAAGAGCGCGGACTCCTTGATCACCCGCTCGGTGATCTGCTCACGCGCCACGTCCCACCCCGCGTTCGGGGTGCCCGGCGTCAGCCCGGTCCAGAACCAATAGGTGTCATGCCCCTCCGGCGCCATGCTGGGATCGAACGCCGTCGTGATCTGCGCCAGCCCGGCGACGTGCTCGGGCACCTCGCCACGAACGCACGACCGGAACGCCTCCAGCGCCTGCTCGTGCGTGTTCCACGTGACGCACGGCAGCTTCAGATCGACGCTGTCGCCGGGGAACGTCTTGGCGCGCCACTCCTGATGGCGAGGCATCCGCAGCTTGCCCTTCAGCGCGATGTTGAGCTTGTAGTCGCGCGCACCGGTCTCGTTGGTCGGGATATGACGGACCTTGACCCGGTCCTCGTGGGAGAGCGCGTCCTGTGGGACGAGCTCGCCGAGGACGCGCTTGGGGCTGAACGCCGTCATGACGGCCTTGCGCGCGCGGACTTCCTCGCCGCCGACGAGCCGCACCCCGACCGCGCGGCCGCCGTCCACGAGGACCTCCTCGATCTCTGCATTCGCGCGCACCCGGCCCCCGGCGTCCTGCAGGCACGCGACGAGCGCCTTCGGGAACGCGCCGGTGCCGCCCTCGAACATCGCCACACCCGTCCGGTGGTAGACGCCGAGGTAGATCAACGCGTACGCCGACGCGTCGGAATCGA
>JALRCL010000103.1 GCA_023268575.1 Patulibacter sp. | reverse complement strand
CAGGAGCCCGGTCACGGCGTGGTCCTCCCCGAACAGGACGTTCCCGATCCGCGAGTCGCCCCAGCTGAGCGCCACCGGCTCCTCCTCGCTCGGACGGTGCTCGCGGACCCAGGCGAACGCCGCGTCGACCACCGGGTTGCGCTCGTCCTCCCGGGCCCACTCCATCCAGGCCTCGAAGTGGGCGATCTCGCGATCCAGCGGCGTCGCCCCAGGACGGTCGCGAGCGACGAAGCCGAGACCGGCGGCCTGCCAGTCGACCCGCGACACCTGGGCGATCGCGGCGATGGCGTTCTCGGCCACGCGGGCCTTCTCCGCGGGAGGGAGCTCGAACACCCAGCCGCCGACGAAGTACGGCGGGCTGTCGGCGGGGATCCGGCCCGGGAGATGCTCCATCACCATGAACGGCGAGTCGAGCCACCGACGGTCGGCCTCGTAGCGGTGGACGGCGGGGACCGGGAGCCCGGTGCCGGCCAGCCCGCGCAGGAGCTTCGACTCCCACTCCAGGTCGTAGCGTGGGGCCAGGCCCTCCCCGGTCGGCTCGATCCGGGCGACGAGGCGCTGCTCCTCTCGCCGTCCGTCGCGCGTCCAGGCCGCCTGGAACAAGACGGTCTCGTTCGAGAGCCCGTTCGCGCTCGGCACGCTCACGTCGGAGACCTCGACCGCGCTGAGGTCGGGACGGGCCTCCAACCAGGCGGTGAGCCGCTCGGTCGCGAGCTCGGGGGTGATCAGGTTCGCCAGTGCCATGGTGGTTGCTCCTCGTTCAGGCGCGGGCCGGCTGGGCCTGGCGCTTGCGGATCTCGCGCTGGTACGTGTCGAACCAACACTCCTGATAGCTGCCGTGGGTCACGCGTCCGCGCTCGTCCTCCCACCGGAAGATGCTGTCGACGAACGCGATGTTGTGCCACATCGGCAGCGACGCGCTGGCGACGGCACGGCCCTCGACGCGGATCTCGCGACCGTCGGCGTCGACGACCAGCAGCTCCTGCCGCACCGCCTGGAACGTCGCGGGGTGGTACTCGAGGACGTTGCGCTCGACGCGCGCCGCCGGGCTGATCTCCCCGTCGCGGACGACGTACGGGACGCCTTGGTGGAACGGGCCCGCCGGGTCGAGCTCGTAGATCCCCTTCCAGGCGGGATCGGTCGCGGGCGGCTCGATGCTGAACGCGTTCAGCGCGAGGTCGGCGCCGAAGTGGATCGGCGTCCACCCCAGCGGGGGCATTCCGACGACGAAGCCCTGGCCCTCGGGACGCAGCTGGCGCCACGACCGGTCGCGGACGTTCACGCAGTCGACCGCGTGGCGCTCGCCGTTGACGACCGCCTCGCCGGTCACGCGCATGAACTGCTCCGAGCCGCCCGGCGCCTGCGACGGGTCCGCGGCGCTCTCCAGGGCGGGCATGAGCGACCCCCGGGCGACGAGCGGCGACACGGCACGGAAGCGCAGGTCGAGGGTCGTCCGGCCGTCGCGGCTCTCGTAGGTGACCGCGAGCTCCTCGCCCGGCGTCACGATGGTCAGCGAGAGCCCGTTGTCGACGCTCAGGCGACCGTCGCGCACCTCCGGGTACGGCGCGGTCATCCACCAGTTCAGGTGCTCGACGTCCAGGGGCCGGACGTTGTCGCTGCCCTGGTAGATCCCGACGCCGCCCCCGACGAGCGGGAACGCGGGCTGGAAGCGGAAGTAGATCACCGCCCCGAGCTCCGCCTCGGGCACGGAGAAGCCGAGGTAGTGCGTGTGGACCGTGTGCGGGTCCCAGCGCTCGCCCGGCTCGGGCAGCGGCAGCAGCAGATCGGTCTCGGGCAGCTGTGGGCTGATCATGTGGCGGTGCGACCTCTCGTCGGCGGGTGCGGGCCGGAGGCGCTCGTGACGGGAGGTCGCGCGGCGGCGACGTCCCGGACCCGGCAGGTCCTCCTCGGGGCGAGCACGATCTCGCCCGGACCGGGGCCCGGGCCAGGCCCGAACGGGTGGACCACCCGCCCGAACGGGTGATGTGACGCCGGTCACGCACGACGGTCTCGGACGAGCGTCCAGGCGGCTGGACTTCTCGCGATGCGAGATGCTGCGAACCCGCGTCTGGACGGGCATTCCGTCGTCCCGAGAGCGATGCTCGGACACGGCGACCAGACGCTACGATCGGCGTGAGGCGCGGCCCGGGCCGCGCCCACTCGCCATGCCGACGAACCTTCGTGAGCCCCGTTCGGGTGACCGCCGCGCCGCCGAGGCCAGGCGGACGCTCGCCGACGCTCTCGCCCGGGCGGTCGCGTCCCCCTCGCCCGCTGCGGCGAGGCTGAGCGAGGCCCGCACGAGCGTCGGCTTCGTCGTCGACGGCGTCGCGACGGCGGTGCTGCTGCTCGATCGTGCGCCGCCCCGCGTGCTCGAGACCGCGGAGCCCGGCGAGATCGACGTCGAGCTGTCCGCGGCGCAGGCCGTCGAGCTCGCCGCGGGTCGCCTGCGCGTCGGGGCCGCGGTCGCGCGTGGCGAGGTCGCCGCGCGCGGGCCGATCGCGAAGTTCCTCGACGTCGACCCCGTGCTGCGCACGCTGATGGCCGTCACGAGCGATCGCCTCCCGCCCCGTGGGGCCGCGGAGGACGCCGTCGCCGTTCCGGCCGGAGGACACCCGGTGCCCGCGGGGTGCCTCGCGATCGAGGCGCGAGGCGTCACCGCGACGCTCGGCGACCGCACGGTGCTGCGGGACGTCGACCTCGACGTCCCGGCCGGCTCGATCTCGGTGCTCCTGGGGCCCCCGACCACCGGCCGCTCGACGCTGCTGCACCTCGTGACCGGCGCGGCGACCCCGACCAGCGGGAGCGTGCTGCTCGGCGGCCGGCCCCTGAGCGCGATGACGCGCTCGGAGCTCGCCGGCATCCGGCGGGAGATCGGCGTGGTGCCCCAGCGCGGGGCGCTGGCCGACCGGCTGACGGTCTTCGAGAACGTCATCGCCGCGCTGACGCAGCACAGCGGCCCCCTCGCCTCCGACGCCCACCGGCGCGTCGTCCGGCACCTGGAGGCCTTCGGCCTGACGCGCCACACGGGCGACCGGCCGGCGGCGCTCTCCAACTGGGCCCGCGCGCGGGCCGCGCTGGCGCGGGCGACCGTCGCCGAGCCCGACCTGCTGCTGATCGACGAGCCGGAGGCCGGATTGGACCCGGTCCGCACCCTGTTGCTCGCCGACCTGCTCCAGGACCAGCACGCGGAGCGCGGGGGCACCATGCTCGTCGTGACCCGCGACGTCGCGCTCGCGCGCAGGATCGCCGACCACCTCGTCGTCTTCGACCACGGTCGCTCGATCCACGCCGGCCCGCCCGAGGTCGTCCTGGCCGCGGACCTGCCGGCCGTCCGCCGACTCGTCGCCTCGCCGCCGCGCGATCAGCCGGGGCCCCGAGCGTGAGCCAGGACGCCCTGAGCGCCGCGTCCGCGCAGGAGCAGCTGTTGGAGCTGCACGGCGCACTGCGCGATGCGCGGACCGTCGGCGAGCTGCTCGCCCGCGCCTGCGCGCTCGTCCGGCGGGAGTGCGGGTTCTCGCGGTCGGTGATCCTCGGCATCAGCGGCGAGCACCTCACGGCCGACGGCATCGACCCGCTCGAGGACCCCGCCAGCGACCTGCTGCGCCGCACCGTGCTCGCGAGTCCGATCCCGCTCCGCGGCTGGAACGAGGAGTCGGTCCTCCTGCGTGGCGAGGCGCAGCGCGCCCGTCGCACCGAGGCCCGGAGCGTCGTCGCCGAGGCCCTGCGCCTGAAGCGCTACGTCCTGGCGCCCCTCGTCCCCGAGTCCGCGCCGGTGGCGCTCCTCGTCGTCGATCGGACCGATCCGGTCGACGAGGCGGCCGCCGCCGAGGTCCGGCGATTCGCCGCGATGACCGCGATCGCGCTCGAGCAGGCGGTGCTGCGCGCCCGGATGGGCGAGATCACCGCCGAGCTGCGGTTCCTCTCCGGCTCGGTCCTCGGCCTCGTCGGCGAGATGGCCGACACGCCGATCGCGATCCCGTCGCAGGGGCGACACGGCCCCGTGTTCTCCGCGCTCGCGCCGAACGCGGCCCCGGGCCTGCGCGACCCGGGGGGCGACGAGCTGCTCACGCCCCGCGAGCACGAGGTG
Organism: Patulibacter sp.; assembly: GCA_023268575.1. GTDB lineage: Bacteria > Actinomycetota > Thermoleophilia > Solirubrobacterales > Solirubrobacteraceae > Patulibacter. The sequence goes on along the minus strand of JALRCL010000103.1, from coordinate 2,608 downwards.
GCACAGCTGCTGACGCAGGGGCGCTCGAATCGTCAGATCGCCGAGGAGCTCCACCTCTCCCCCGACACCGTCAAGGGCAACGTCGCCGCGATCATGCGCAAGCTCGACGCGAGCAACCGCGCCGCGGCGGCCGCCCGCTACATCGCCGCCACGCGTCCGGAGGGCGGATGAGCGCCGCGGCCGCGCGCTCCGGCCCGTCCGGCGCGGGCGTCCCTGGGGAGACGCCGGGCCGCACCGCGCACGAGCGCCGTCGCCACATCGTCGCGGTCGCCACGCGGCTGTTCGGCGAACGCCCGGAGGACGAGCTGACGGTCCCCGCGGTGGCCCACGCCGCCGGCGTGCCCGTGGCGGCGGTCCAGCACCTCTACGCCCGGGACGCGGAGCTCCTGCCGGCGGCCGTCGCCTACGCCGTGGACGAGATCGGCGAGCGCGTGCTGCCCTACCTCGACCTGCCGCCGCGCGAGGCGGCCGTGCGGAGCGTCGGCGCCTACGTCGCGTGGCTCGACGGCCACGCCGACGCGTACGCGCGGCTGATCGCCATCGATCCGCTCGACCCGGCGGCCGATGACGTGATCCGGGGCGTGGCGGCGCAGACCGAGCGCCTGATCCTCGGCGAGCTCTACTACCCGCACGTGGAGGACGCCCCGGCGCCGGTCCGCCACGCCGTGGTCTCGTGGCTGCGCACGATGCACACCGCCATCGGCGCCCGGATCGCCCTCGGGGCACCGCGCGCGGACGAGCTCGCGGAGCAGCTCGTCGACGAGCTCGCCGCCGCGCTGCGCGACGCCGGCGACGGCGAGTCCGCCGAGCGACTCGCGACGTAGCCGGCGCCGCCGAAGCACCCGTTCGGGGCGCCGAACCGCCCGTTCGGGCCTGCCCCGCGCTCGCCGGCCGGGGCTACGTTCGGTTGCGGAGGAGCGTGTCGGCCGCGTGCCGATCGCCACGCCGCCGGAGGGCGCGCGTCGCGGTCGGACGGCCGCTCGCGCACGAGACGCGACCGAGGAAGCACCGTGGCCCTGCAGAACCGAATCGATCCCGACACGGCGCCGGAGGAGCTGGCGCGCTGGCTCCGGGCCCGACGCCCCGACGCCGAGGAGGTCGTCGTCGACCGCGTCGTCGTGCCGAAGGCGAACGGCCTCTCGAGCGAGAGCGTCGTCTTCGACGCCACGTGGCAGGAGGCGGGTGCTCGGCACCACCGGGGCCTCGTTGCGCGGATCGCGCCGGAGGGCGCCGGCATCTACCCGACCTACGACTATCCGCTCGAGGCGCGGGTGATGCGGGCGCTGGGGCCGACCCCGGTCCCGGTGCCGACGGTGGCGTCGGCCGACGAGGACGAGCTGTTCGGCTCGCCGGCGATCGTCATGGAGCGGGTGCCCGGACGGGTGCCGCCCGACGACCCGCCCTACCCGGTCGCCGGCTGGGTGCTCGACCTCGCACCCGACGAGCAGGCGCGGCTCGTGGACGAGATGGTCCGGACCATGGCGCAGGTGCATGCCGTGGACTGGCGGGCCGTCGGGCTGCAGGAGCTCGCGCCGAGCGGGGAGTCGGCCCTGGACCGCGAGTTCCGGTACTGGGAGTCCTTCTACGACTGGGCCGGCGACGGCCTGCGCAGCCCGCTGATCGACGCCGGCCTCGAATGGGCTCGGGCGCACCGCCCGGAGGAGGAGGCCTCGCCGGTCCTCTGCTGGGGCGACGCGCGCCTGGGCAACGTGCTCTACGACGACGCGCTCTCGGTCGTGGGCGCGCTGGACTGGGAGATGGCGACGATCGGGCCGGCCGCGCTGGACCTCGGCTGGTTCCTGTTCCAGCTCCGTCATCACTCCACCGGCTTCGGCGTGCCGCTCCCGCCCGGGTTCCCCAGCGAGGACGCGATCATCGCCCGCTACGAGGAGCTCACCGGCGCGCCCGTGCGGGACTTCGCCTTCTACCGGATCTGGACCGGCGTGCGCTGCTCGATCATGATGCTGCGGATCGCGCGCCGGATGATCGAGCTCGGTGCCGTCCCGCCGGACGCCGAGCTGCCGATCAACAACGTCTCGAGCTCCCTCCTCGCCGAGGACCTCGGCATCCCCGTCCCGGCGTTCTCGGCGGCCGGCTGGCTCGACGGGTCCCGGTGAGGCGGATGCCGCTCCACGTGCACCCCGGGACGACCGACCTCCTGCTGCCGGCCCCGGGCAGCGACCCCGGCCACGGGGCCTACACGGTGTACACCCACTACTTCTCGGCGATCGTGCCCGAGGCGCGGATCGGGATCTACGCCTACCTGCGGTGCCAGCCGGGGCTCGGGCTGTCGCAGGGCGGCGTCAGCATCTACCGGGGCCTCGACAACCTCAGCCTGCTGGACGCCGAGCACCACGACTACCGCGCCACGATGCCGTGGCCGACGATCCACGACGCCGCGATCGACGTACCCAACGGCATGCGGATCGAGGTGCCGACGCCCGGCGAGCACCTGCGGTTGCTGTACGGCAGCCCGGACGGGGAGGTCGTCCTGGAGGTCGACCTCCGGGCGCTGACGGCGCTCGTCGCCCGGGGGCACGTCGCCGACATCGACGCCGCCGGCGGCGAGACGCCCGCCGGCGGCAGCGAGCAGCTCGTGCGAGCGACC
>JALRCL010000085.1 GCA_023268575.1 Patulibacter sp. | reverse complement strand
CTGACGAGCCGCGCGATGCAGCGCGACGCCTGATCGACTCTCGGCGCCGCGACGCCGGGGGGCGGCGCCGCCGGCGCAGGCGCGATCCCCGGAGGGCGGCGCTCCGGGGGTCCCCGGGGCGCCTCTCGGCTCAGCCGTCCTGGGCGGTCGGCCGCACGAGGATCTCGTTCACGTCGACGCGCGCCGGCTGCCCGAGGGCCCACAGCACCGCGCCGGCGACGTCGTCGGGGTGCAGGGCCTCGATCGAGGGCTTGCTGTCGAAGAACGGCGTGTCGACCATGCCCGGGCTCAGGAGCGTCACGCGCGCGCCGCTGCCGTTGAGCTCCTGCCGCAGCGACTCGGCCATCGCGCCGACGGCGAACTTCGTGGCCGAGTAGAGGCTGCCGGGCAGCGCCCGCCGTCCGGCGACCGATCCGGTGAGCACCACGTGGCCCTGCGCCTCGCGCAGCGCCGGGAGCGTCGCGCGGATCGTGAGCGCCGCGCCGAGGACGTTCGTGAGCACCATCGAGCGCCACTGCTCCGGCGTCTCCTCGAGGAAGCCGCGCTTGGCCCCGAACCCGGCGTTGGCGAAGACCGCGTCGAGCTGTCCGAACCGTTCCTCGACGGCGGCCACGGAGGCCTGCAGCTCGTCCCACTCGGCGACGTCCGCGGTGGTCGTCGTGATCCGGCCGGGCTCGGCACCGGCGGCGGTGAGCTCCTCGACGAGCCGCTCGAGCTTGTCGGCCGAGCGCGCGAGCAGCGCGACCCGCCAGCCGGCGGCGAGCGCCTGGCGGGCGGTCGCCGCGCCGATGCCGGAGGACGCGCCGGTGATGAGGAGGACCTTGTCGTGGGGGGCCATGGCGCGAGCCTCCCACACGGCGGGGCGAACCCCGTGACGGCGGGGCGTCGGTCCGCGGCCGAGAACGACGACGACCCGCCGGGGGCGGGTCGTCGGACGGCAGCCGGCGCAGGGGCCGGCGGGCGCAGGCGCAGCGTCAGTCGGCGGCGACGGCGGACTGCTCCGCCGCATCCTCGACCGAGACGACGCGACCGCGCCAGCCGCGGTTGAAGGCGACGATGCCGGCGGACTTCGCGAAGAGCGTGTCGTCCTTGCCGATGCCGACGCCCTTGCCGGGCTTGAAGCGGGTGCCGCGCTGGCGGACGATGATCTCGCCGCCGGTGACGACCTGGCCGGCGAACACCTTCACGCCGAGGCGCTGGGCGTTCGAGTCGCGGCCGTTCTTGGAGGAGCCGAGGCCCTTCTTGTGTGCCATGAGTCAGTTCTCCGAACGGGAGGTCAGGCCGAGATCGAGTCGATCCGGATCTTCGTCAGCGGCTGACGATGACCGGTCGTGCGCTTGTAGCCGCGCTTCGGCTTGAACTTGAAGATGCGGATCTTCGGGCCCTTGACGTGCTCGACGATCGTCGCGCCGACGGTCGCGGACTTCAGGGCGTCGGCGCCGATCGCGACGGCGTCGCCCTTCACGAGGACCGGCTCGAGCGAGACGGACGCGCCGGCCTCGGCGTCGAGCTTCTCGACCAGGAGCTCCTGGCCCTGCTCGACGCGGTACTGCTTGCCGCCGGTCTTGACGATTGCGTAGAGGCTCATGCGTTACGGCTCACTCGGACGAGATGGGCTCTGCGGTGGTCTCGTCGGCGTCGGTCGCAGCGGCGCGCTTCGCCCGGGACGCAGCAGAGCGGCGCCCGCCACGGGTGCGGCGCCGGACGGGAGAGGATACGACATCCTCGCCCTCGGTGCCGTTCGGGGCCTCCGGCGCCTCGTCGGCGTCGGCGTCGGCGTCCGCCTCGACGACCGTCGCGTCGTCCTCCGGCACCGGCGGCTGCTCCTCCGCCGCGGGTGCGGCGTCGGCCTCGTCCGGCTCGGGAGCGACGACGTCGCGCGCCGTGCGCTCGCCCTCCCCGGCCTCGGCGGCGGGCGCGTCGCCCTCGTCCTCGGTCGCCGTCTCGGCCGCGTCCGTCGTGCGACGGCGACCGCGGCCCCCGCGCCGGCGCCGGCGCTTGGGCCGCTCGCCCTCGCCGTCGGCGTCGCCCTCGCCGGCCGGCGGCAGCGCGTCGGCGCCGACGAGCACCGCGCTCGCCGAGGTGCGACCGGCGCGCTCGATCCGGACGAGCTTCTTCTCGCCGACGAACCGGCCGCCGCCCACCACCGAGACGACGTAGCCGCCGACCTTCGCGACGGCGTCGTCGACGTTGTACATGTGCGGCTCGACGATCTGGACGAGCACCTCCTCCCCCTCCTGGAAGGGGATGGCGCGCTCCTGGACGGCCTCGATCGAGCCCTCCATGACGATCTCGAACTCGTCGAGCGGCAGGCGCTCGGAGCCCTCGAAGACGAAGTAGCGGCCGGTCGCCTCCTCCAGCGCGTGGAGGACCTTCGCGCCGAGGCCCGTGAACTCCGTCACGACCGCGGGGTGCATCCGGACGAGGAACGCCTTCGCCTTCTCCGGCGCGCGCGAGGCGTGCTCGCGCAGCTCGCGCTCGAACTCGATCGCGAGCGTCTCCTCGCTCTTGATCACGCCGTCGCCGTCGCAGACCGGGCAGGCGCGGGTGATGACCTCGCGCGCGCCCTCGGTGACGTTCTGGCGCGTCATCTCGACGAGCCCGAGCTTCGAGATCTCCGCGGTGAAGGTCTTCGTGCGGTCCTCGGCGAGCTTCGCGCGCAGCGTCTTCAGGACCTCGCGCTGGTTGCGCGCGCGGGCCATGTCGATGAAGTCGATGACGATGATGCCGCCGATGTCCCGCAGGCGCAGCTCGTTGACGACCGCCTCGGCGGCCTCGAGGTTCGTGCGGGTGATCGTGTCCTCCAGCCGGGCCTGCTTGCCCTTGCCGGTGAACGAGCCGGAGTTCACGTCGATGACCGTCAGCGCCTCGGCGTAGTCGATCATCAGGTAGCCGCCCGACGGCAGGTCGACGCGGCGGCTGATGAGGCCGTCGATCACCGACTCGACGTCGAAGGCGTGGAAGAGCGGGTCGGACTCCTCCCACAGCTCGACCTTGTCGACGAGCTCCGGTGCGGTGCGGGTGAAGAACGACCGCAGGCGCTGGACCTGCTGCGGGTCGTCGACGATCGCGCGCTCGAACTCGGCGCTGAAGATGTCGCGCACGACGCGGACCGACAGGTCGGCCTCCTGGAAGACCATGCAGGGGCCCTGCATCTCGCCGGCCCGCTGCTCCAGGACCTCGTGGAGCTTGAAGAGGTACGGCAGCTCGCGCTCGAAGTCCTCGCGGACCGCGCCGCGCGAGGCGGTGCGCACGATCGCCCCACCGCCGTGCAGCTCGAGGCCCTTGACCTCCTTGCGCAGGCGGTTGCGCTCCTGGTCGTCGATCTTCTTCGAGACCCCGACGCCCTCGCCCTTCGGGGCGTAGACGAGGTAGCGCCCCGCGATGGTGAGATCCATCGTCAGGCGGGCGCCCTTCGTCTTCAGCGGGTCCTTCGTGACCTGCACGACGAGCTCGTCGCCGGGCTTGATGAGGTCGGTGATCTTCGGGGCGTCGCTGCCGCCGTGGCCGCGACGCGCGATCTTCACGCCGGGAAGCCGCAGCTCGTCGACGTGGAGGAAGCCGTTCTTCTCCAGCCCGATGTCGACGAACGCCGCCTCCAGGCCGGGGAGCACGTTGTCCACGCGCCCCTTGTAGACGTTGCCGACGATCGAGCGGTTCGAGCGGCGCTCGAAGTAGAGCTCGGCGACGCGGTACCCCTCGCCGGCTCGGCCGGCACGGGGTCGGCCGCCGCGACCGCGGCCGCCCTTCTGCCGCTTGTCACCGCCCTCGGTGGACTCCAGCAGCGCGACGCGCGTCTCTCCGCGGTCGACGCTGACCAGGACCTGCTTCTTCACGATGGAACTCTCAATCCGGTCTGGCCACGGTCGGGGGCCGTCGAGCCGCTGCCCGTCCCTGCGCGTAGATCGCCTGCAACAGGCCGATCGCCAGGTAGGTGGACAGCACCGAGGAGCCGCCGTAGCTCACGAGCGGCAGCGGGATGCCGGTGATCGGCATGATGCCGACGTTCATCCCCGCGTTCACCAGGACCTCGAAGAGGAGCATCGCGAGGATGCCGGCGGCCAGAACGGCGCCGTAGAAGTCCCGGGCGGTCGCGAGGATGCGCAACCCGCGCCACATGATCAGTGCGTAGAGGGAGAGGATCAGCGCCCCTCCCATGAAGCCGAAGCGCTCGCCGACCGACGCGAAGATGAAGTCGGTCTGCTTCTCCGGCAGGTACCCAAGCTTCGCCTGGGTCGCCGCGTCGCCGCGGCCGGTCTTCTGACCGGACCCGATGGCGATCTTGGCCTGGTTGAGCTGGTAGCCCGGGCCCTGCTCGTCGCCCGGGTGCAGGAAGGCCGTCAGACGATCCGTCTGGTACGGCTTCAGGACGTTGACCCCCGCCGCCGGCAGGACGCCGAGGACGAGGGTGATGCCGGTGACGAGGACGACCCCGATCACCGCCAGGTGCCGCCCGGGCGCGCCGCCGATGAGCAGCACGCCCAGCGAGACGGCGCCGTAGACGAGCCCCGACCCGAGGTCGGAGCTCACCACCATCGCCGCCGGCAGGAAGAGGAAGGCGAGGAGCCGCAACGTCGTGGACCACTCGTCGATCGCGCGCGAGCGCTCGACGAGGACGGCGGCGCCGGTGACCGCGAGCAGGACCTTGCCGAGCTCGGAGGCCTGGAAGCTGAAGAACGGCAGCTGGATCGACAGCGTCGACCCGTTGACGCTCGTGCCGAGCAGGGCGACGGCCACGATCGACGCGAGCATGAACCCGTAGAGCGGCCAGCGGAGCTCCTGCAGCCGCGCGTAGTCCGTCCGCGACACGACGACCGCGACGACGATCCCGACGAGCGCGTAGACGATCTGGCGGGAGACGAACTCCGTGCCCTCCGTGGCGCCGGCGATCGCGGCGACCGAGCAGACGCTCAGGCCGATCGCGGCGAGCGCGAGGATCGGGTCGAACGGCAGCCGCAGGTCGACGACGGCGCTGAGCTCGCGCCGGCGGCGCGGGGTCCGCATCCCGAGGGGTGTCGCGTCGCGCGTCGCCATCGTCACTGGGTGGCCGAGGCCTCGCCCGCCGCGCAGGTCGCGGCGGCCTGGTCGCGCACGAACCACTTGCGGAGGATCTTGCACGCGATCGGCGCGGCCGTCGTCGTGCCGAACTTGCCGTTCTCGACGGTGACCGCGACGACGATCGGCCGCTCCCCGTCGGGGACGAGCGCGGCGAACCACGACTGGTCCGCGCAGGTCGAGTTGCCGCGGGCGTCGACGCAGCGCTGCGCGGTGCCGGTCTTGCCGAGCACGCGCTGGCTCGTCTGGTCCCAGTCCGAGAAGACCGCCGTGGCGGTGCCGGAGGTGCCGTTGGTGACCCCCTGGAGGCCCTCGATGATCGCGCGCTTCCAGCCGGCGTCGAAGGCGACGGTCCGCGCGCGGCCGGCGGGGAAGTTCTGCTCCTGCACGCCGTCGGCGGTCTCCACGCCGCGGGCGATCCGCGGGACGGGGAAGCGCAGGCGGTTCGTGAACGGCTTGCTCGGGTCGTCGTAGAGGCCGGCGTAGGCCTCGGCGACCTGCAGCGGCGTGGCGAGGAAGTCGCCCTGGCCGATCGCGAAGTTCACCTCGTCGCCGAGCAGGAACTGCCCGTTGACGTCGCCCACGAGGAAGCAGTTCGGCTTCCGCTCGCGCTTGCGGCAGTCGAGCTCCTGCTGGTTGCGCCGCTCGCGCCACGCGCGGTCGGGCACGATCCCGCGGACCTCGCCGGGCAGGTCGATGCCCGTCCGGCGCCCGAAGCCGTAGTTGCGGGCCCACGCCTGCAGGGGCTGGTTGGCGATCGGGTAGAGCCGCTTGCCGAGGTCGTAGTAGTAGACGTCGGAGGAGATCTCCAGCGACTGCGCGAGGTTCGTCGCCGGCAGCTCGGCCCGCCCGGCGTTGCACTTCTTGTCGTCCTCGCGGTCGCTGAGCTCGATGCACGCGCCGCCCGGGCCGATCGTCTCCGGGGTGATGAGGCCCTCGCCGAGCCCGGCCGAGCCGGTGACGATCTTGAACGTCGAGCCGGTCGGGTACTGCGCGGCGATCGCGCGGTTGAAGAGCGGGGCACCGGAGCGCTCGGAGGTCAGTCGGCCGTACTGGCGCTGGGTGAGGTCCGGATCGCTCAGGCGGTTGAGGTCGACCGACGGGTAGGAGCCGATCGCCAGGATGTCGCCGTTGCGCGGATCCATCGCGACGAAGGCGCCGCCCGCGCGCCGGCGCTGGCGGGTGGCCTTGTCGTCGTACGGGTCCTTGCGGATCGTCTCGCCGATCGCGAACTGCGCGGAGCGCTGCAGGGCCTCGCTCAGCGTCAGGCGCAGGCGCAGGCCGGTCTGCGGCGGGTCGTCCTTGCCGACCTCGCCGGTCGGGCGGTTCTGGGAGTCGACCTCGACCTGCTCCTGGCCGTCGCGGCCGCGCAGGAAGCGGTCGTACTCGTACTCCAGGCCGCTCTGGCCGATCTTCTGCCCCTGGCGCAGGCCCTGGTCCTTGTAGCGCCGGAGCTTCAGCTGCTCCTCGCTGATCTGGTTGACGTTGCCGAAGATCTGCGCCGCGAGCGCGCCGTGGGGATACGTGCGCAGGTACTCCTTCGTCACGACGATGCCCGGGAACCGCGCCTGCTGCTCGAGCAGGTAGTTCCGCACGCCGATCGAGACGTCGACCTTCAGCGCCGGGCCGGCCCAGGGCACGCGCACCGTGCCGTTGACGACCCGCTGGTAGAGCTTGTTCAGCGACACGCGGAGGATCGGCTGCACGCGCTCCAGCCGCGAGCGCAGCAGCGGCGTGGCGTCGTCGATCGAGAGGTCGCGCGGGCGCGCCGGGAGGTCGCGGCGGGCCTGGGCGACCCGCCGGGCGATGAGCCGCTCGCGGCGCTTCGTGGCCTTCTTGCGCCCCTCGTCGAGGACCGCGTCGCGGATCCGCTCCTCCGCGGCGTTCACGCGCCGCTCGTAGACGCCCTGATCGGCGCCCCACTGGACGATCCGCGCCCGGTCCTCCTCCGGGATCGCGTCGGCCTGGAGGGTCACGACGAACGCGACCTTGTTCTTCACCAGGACGTTGCCGTCGCGATCGATGATCGAGCCGCGGGGCGCCGCGACGCGGACCTCGCGGCCCTTCGTCTCGGTCGCCCGGGCGAGGTACGTGTCGCCCTGGAGGATCTGGAGGAACCAGAGCCGGAGGAAGAGGATCGCGAAGACGCCGAACGCGATGATCCCGAACGCGGCGATGCGGATCGCCAGCTCGGGGGTCGGGGTGCGTCCTCGGGTGCTCATCGGATGCGAACGTCCACGTCGGAGGACGGCGACCGTCGGCCGTAGTCGCGTCGCCGTCGGCGCCGGCGAGCTTCCTCGGGAAGCATGGGCAGGAGCCAGCGCCTGATCCGATTATGCACGGGCAGCGCCACCAGGGCGTTGATCAGCACGGTGCCCAGCGTCCAGCCCAGCAGGCCGACGTTCACCCGCGCCCCCTGGGCGATGAGGAGCTCCAGCAGCCCGACGGCGGCGAGCACGCCGAGGGTCCCCAGCGCGCCGACCACGACCGGGACGGCGCTGCTCTCGGGGTCGCGGACCTCCCCCAGCCGCCCGACGGCGTAGCCCGACAGCACGAACGCCAGCGACGTGATGCCGACCGGCTGACCGGCCACGAGGTCGAG
>JALRCL010000052.1 GCA_023268575.1 Patulibacter sp. | reverse complement strand
ACGGCCGACGACCGGCGCGACGTCAGCGGCTGGCGACCCGGGTCTCCTCCTCGTCGGTGGCCGGGGCGCGCAGCTGACGCGTCTCGGGGCCCGGCGCGAGCTCGGGGCGCAGGAGCTTCGGGTCCACGCCGATCCCGCGCTCGGTGGCGTGCCCGCCGAGCGAGTGCCACTGCAGCTCGACGCACGGCCAGATCCGATCGGTCACCTGACGGGCGAGCTCGCTCGTGGGCTGCTCGGCGTGCGGGAAGGTCAGGGCGCGGCCGGCGCGGACGATGACCTTGTGCGGCCGGATCCGCCAGCCCTTGCGCACGTGGGTCGTGCCGTGGATGGCGATCGGGACGACCGGCGCGCCGCTCTCGAGCGCGAGGCGCCCGACGCCGCGCTTCGGCCGGCCGATGCCGCCCGGGCGCGTGCGCGTGCCCTCGGGGAAGATCACGACGCAGTCGCCGCGGTCGAGGATCGCTCGCGCGGTCGCCATCGCGTCGCCGTCGGCGTTCCCGCGGTCGATCGGGAACGCCCCGAGGCTGTTGAGGAACCAGCGCTGCAGCGGCTTGCGGAAGAGCTCCTTCTTCGCCACGAAGTACAGCGGCCGGCGGCTCATCGCGCCGATGATGAAGGGGTCCAGGAAGCTCCGGTGGTTCGCGGCGAAGATCACCGGGCCCTCGGTCGGCACGTGCTCGCGCCCGATCCGCGAGAGCCGGAAGTACGTGTGGAAGAACGGCTGGAAGAACGCGCGGACGACCCAGTAGACGATCGGGTTGACGCCCTTGCCGGTGACGTTGCCGTGCAGCGCGAGCCGCTGGTCGCGATCGATGTCGGGACGTCCGGGCGCCTCCTCGGCCGCGGGGACGGGCAGCGGACGCGGCTCGTCGGTCGCGGGAGCGGGGGCAGATCGATCGTGCGCCATCGCACGCAACGACCCCGGTCCGACGGCTCGGTTACAGGACGATCACGACTTCCGGACGGTGTCGTGGGCCGAGCCGCCCGGCGCCGGCCAGACCGCCGAAGGCTCGGCAGGCACGTGTCGCGCTCAGGACGCGGGATCCAACCGCTCGTTCCGGGCGATCTTCCACGAGCCCCCCTCCTTCACGAGGAAGAAGCGGTGCCGGTCTTCGACCGCGTGGTCCCCTGCGAGCTCCACCTGACCGAGGCTCACGTCGACCGTGCCGGCGGACGCGTCGGTGGCGACGGTCTTCCCGCCCTTCCAGATCGCCCCCGCACCGGCCGAGTACGCCGCCTCGCACGACGGCTGGTCCGGCTCGTCGGCGTCGTTCTTGGCCTCCTCCCGACGCTCGTCCGTGAACTGCGAGCACGCGCGCTCGGCGGCCCCGGAGTGCACGGCGTCGAGGAAGGTGCGGACGGTGGCCTCGGGGCCGTTCGCGGGGGCAGAGTCCTCCGACCCACACGCGGTGAGGGCCAAGGCTGCGGCGACGGCGGTGGCCGCGGCGAGTGAGCGGATCATGCGACCACTGTACTCCCAATAGAGCTGATAAGCCTAAGGCGCATAGACCCATTCCACAGGCCAGCGGCGCGCAGCCAACGCGCCCCCGAAGGTGCCCGCTTCGGCCTCGAGCCAGTCGGAGGGCGAGGAGCGGCTCGCCCAGGAAGCAGCGAGCCGCACCCCAGACACCCGCGCATCGAACGCGGCATGTGCGATCGCGATCGCGGCCCCACGGCGACCCAGGCCTCGACGGCGCCACAGCAGCCCCCAGCAGGGAAACGGCACGCGCGGCACGCCGGCGCCGCGACGAACGACGTCCCGCCGGCCGCCGGGCGGATGCAGGCGGCGCGCGTCTCGGGTTGAATGCGGGACGCAGTGCCGCCACGCGGGGGGCACGAGCCAGCCGGCGTAGCTCAGGTGGTAGAGCGCCCGCCTTGTAAGCGGATGGTCACCGGTTCGAATCCGGTCGCCGGCTCCTCAGGGGCACCATGCTCCGGGCGCCCGGCTTCGAGCGCCGGCGACGCGCCGCTCCGCGCGCCGGGAGGGCGCGGCCAGGCCGCCGTCCGGCGCGCAGCCCCGCGTTTCGCGACGCCGAGCCGGCCCGCGTCGGGGCCCGCCATCTGCCACGACCGAGGCCGAACAGGGCCTATTCGCCTTAGACGTTCTGCCCTATCGTCTCGATCGTCGTCCGGGTGCCCGATGACGACCCGTTGCAGGCCTTCGCGACCCGCCTCCGAGCGGTACGGAAGGCGAAGGGCCTGACGCAGGAGCGCCTCGCGGAGGAGGCGGGCCTGCACTTCTCCGACGTGTCGCGCATCGAACGCGGGATCAGGGATCCCGGCGTCCGGACCGTCGCGAAGCTCGCCAAGGGCCTCGGCGTGCCTGCGGCGACGCTGTTCGGGACGGACGCGCCGACCCGCTAGAGCGGTTCGAGCCCGTCGATCGGCGGTGGCTCCGGCGGCTCCTGCACGCCGCGCCCCGGACGTGTTCGGGTACCCGACCGACCGCACGGAGCCCGGGCGGCGGGGCCCGTAGGCTCCGGCGTCGATGGCCGCACCCGAGCCTCCCGTTCCCGTCGTGCACCCGCTGCGCCGCCTCTGGGCGTACGCCACGGACTTCCGGCGGCGGATCGTCACCGCGGTCGTGGCGACGGTGCTCAACAAGCTCTTCGACATCGCGCCGGAGCTGCTCATCGGGGTGGCGATCGACGTCGTCGTGCGGACCGACGACAGCTTCGTCGCCCAGATCTTCGCGGTCGAGGACCGGGAGCAGCAGCTCTACGTGCTGGCGGCGATCACCGTCGTGGCCTGGGTGCTGGAGTCCGTGAGCCAGTACGTCTCGGACCGGATGTGGCGCGGGCTGTCGCAGGACCTCCAGCACGAGCTGCGGATGGACGCCTACCGGCACGTCCAGGACCTCGACCTGGCGTGGTTCGAGGATCGCGCGTCCGGCCGGCTGCTGACGATCCTGGGCGACGACGTCAACCAGCTCGAGCGGTTCCTCGACGTCGGCGCCAGCAAGATCGTCCTCACCGCGACGAACGTCGTCGCCGTCGGCGCCGTGTTCCTCGCGATCTCGCCGACGCTCGCGCTCCTGGCCTTCGTCCCGATCCCGGTGATCATCGGCGGCTCGCTGCTCTTCCAGCGGCGGCTCGGTCCGCGCTACGGCGCCGTGCGGGAGGCGGCGGGCCGGGTCGGCGGGCTGCTCGGCGGCAACCTCGGGGGCATCGCCACGATCAAGGCGTTCGGTGCCGAGGACCGGGAGGCCGAGCGCGTGGCGGAGGTCTCGTCCGGCTACGCCGCCGCGAACCGGTCGGCGATCGCCCTGAGCTCGGCGTTCGTGCCGCTGATCCGGATGGCCATCCTCACCGGCTTCGTCGTGACGCTCGTCCTCGGCGGCAAGGCGGCGCTCGACGGGGACCTCGAGATCGGCCTCTACTCGGTCCTCGTCTTCATGACGCAGCGCCTGCTCTGGCCACTGACCGAGCTCGGCGAGACGCTCGACCTCTACCAGCGGGGGGTCGCGTCGATCCGCCGCATCCTCGACCTGCTCGACACGCCGATCGGGATCCGGTCGGGCGAGCGACGGCTCGCCGCGGCGACGCCGGGCGCGGTCCGCTTCGACGACGTGCGCTTCGCGTACCGCCCGGTCGCGACCGGCCCCGAGGGCGAGGCCGGCGGGGAGGCGGAGCGCCGGCTCGTGCTCCGGGGCCTCGACCTCGACGTCCCCGCCGGAGAGACCCACGCGATCGTCGGCGCGACCGGCGCGGGCAAGTCGACGGTCGTGAAGCTCCTGCTGCGCCTCTATGCCCCGGACTCCGGCACGATCGCCGTCGACGGGACGCCCGTCGGCGAGCTCGCCCTGCCGAGCCTCCGCGGCGCGATCGGCTACGTCGGCCAGGACACCTTCCTGTTCGACGGCTCCGTCGCCGAGAACCTGCGCTACGGGGCGCCCGACGCCACCGACGAGCAGCTGCGCCGCGCCGCCGAGCTCGCCGAGGCCGACGGCTTCGTCCGCGAGCTGCCCCAGGGCTATGACACGCCGGTCGGCGAGCGTGGCGTCAAGCTCTCGGGCGGCCAGCGCCAGCGCCTGACGATCGCCCGCGCCCTCGTCCGGGACCCCGCGATCCTCGTGCTCGACGAGGCGACGAGCGCCGTGGACAACGAGACCGAGGCCGCGATCCAGCGCTCGCTCCTGCGGGTCAGCCGCGAGCGGACGACGATCGTCATCGCCCACCGCCTCTCGACGATCCGGCACGCGCACCGGATCCACGTCCTGCACGAGGGCCGCGTCGTGGAGTCCGGGACGCACGACGAGCTCGTGGCCGCCCGCGGCCGCTACGCGGCGCTGTGGGCCGTCCAGACCGGCGAGGTCGTCGGCACCGCCGGCTGAGCCGCCGGCCCCGGCGCGGAGCGCGCGGCCCCGTGGGCGGCCGGCTCGGGCTCAGAGGTCGACGACGAGGAACGGCTCGGGCCGCAGCGCGTACTCGAGGTCGACCGCCGCGACGTTCGCCAGGATCGTCGCGTCGCGCTGCCACCGCCCACGTCCCTCGTGGATGTGGCCGAACAGCGCGATGGCCGGGCGACGGTCGTCGACGAGGTCGAGGAACGCGCGCGAGCCGACGTCGAGGCCGGCGGCCGTCCGGTCGCCGTAGCCCCGCGGCGGTCCGTGGACCACGGCGACGTCGAGCCGGCCCGGCGCCGTGGCGCAGCGCTCCCGCAGGAACGCCTCCTCGTCGTCGCCGCGGGGCGCGTTGAACGCCCAGTCGAAGAACCACGGCGTCCACGGCGAGCCCCAGAAGACGAGGCCCGCGACCTCCGCGTGCTCGTCCTCGAGGTAC
>JALRCL010000981.1 GCA_023268575.1 Patulibacter sp. | reverse complement strand
GTCCGGCTCCTGATCGGCTGAGGCCGCAGGAGGACGCGAACGAGAGGACGAGCGCATGGACTTCGTCATCGCGGGTCTGATCATGGGCGGGCTCTACGCCCTGATCGCCCAGGGATTCGTCCTGACGTTCCTGACGACGAGGACGCTGAACTTCGCCCTGGGCGAGTTCATCGTCCTCGGCGCGGTGATCGGCCTCGGCGTGGGGTCGTGGGGGTGGCTGCCCGACGCGGGCAAGGTCGCCTTCGTGATCCTCGCCGTCGGGATCCTCGGGGCGATCGTGTACCGGTTCCTGGTGCTGCCGTTCACCACCGAGGGACCACACGACGCCCGCTGGCTGCTCAGCACGGTCGGCCTCTCGTTCGTGATCCTCAACCTGCTGACCAACAGCCAGGGCGCCACCCCGAAGGCGCTCGGCTACGGCGGGTTCGGCGAGTTCTCCACCGTCCTGGGGGTCCGCGTGACCACCCAGGCGCTGGTGATCGCCATCCTCGCGATCGCCATCACCGCCCTCCTGGTGCTGATGACGACGCGCACCCCGCTGGGCCTGCTCATGCGGGCGGTGTCCGAGGACGCCGACACCGCCGCGCTCATGGGCGTGTCGCCGCGCCGGATCGGGATGCTCGCCTACGCCATCGCCATGGGCATCGCCGCCCTGGCCGGCGTGCTGTGGGCGTCGCAGGTCGGCGTGTCGGTGAACATGGGCCTGCCCCTGCTCGTCGCGGCGTTCGCCTGCGGCGTCATCGGCGGCCTGACCTCGCTCTGGGGACCACTCCTCGGCGGGGCGATCTACGGGGTCCTGACGCACTGGGCGAGCTTCGAGCTCGGCGGCGTCTGGGGCGAGACGGCCGGGCTGCTGCTCGTGGTCGTCGTCCTGATCTTCCGTCCCGAGGGCCTCCTCGGGCGACGGCTGGAGGCGAAGCTGTGACGTCCCTGCTCAAGCGTCTGGCCGGCGGGACCGGCTCGCGCTCGGTGAAGGCCGAGCTGCGCGGCGACGTGCTGTTCGCGCTGGTGATCGGCGTCGTCGGCCTGATCGCGATCCTCCCGGGTCGCGACGGGGCCGGCACGGCGATGGCCGACATGCAGCTCGTCGGCTCGATCTTCGCGGTGATCATCGCCGCGATCGGCCTGAACCTCCTGACGGGCTACGCGAAGCTCGTCTCGCTCGGCCAGGGCGCCTTCTACGCGATCGGCGCCTACGGCTTCGCGTACCTCTTCCTCGACGGCGGGTTCCCGGCGTTGCTGGCGATCCTCGTCGCGCTGATCCTGTCGGGCATCATCGGCGCGCTGCTGGCGCTCGGCTCGATGCGCCTGCGGGGCCCGCAGTTCTCGATGATCACGCTCGTCCTGGCGATCGTCGTCGAGCGGATCCTCGAGCAGCTCGAGACCTTCGGCCGCGCGTCGGGCTACCCGAACCCGCTGTCGCACGGCACCGGCCTGCTCGAGCCGATCGAGCTCTTCGGCACCCGCCTGGAGCCGCCGCTGCTGGCCGGGACCCCGGGCAGCGTGCTCGTCGCGCTGCTGATCGTCCTCGTGATCGTGCTGGTGCTCTACCGCAACCTCGTGCGCTCCTCGTGGGGCCGCTCGCTGCGGGCGATCGGCGAGAGCGAGCACCTCGCCGCGCACCTCGGCGTGAACGTCTTCTCGCGCAAGGTCGTCGTCTTCACCGTCGCGTCCGTCCTGGGCGGCCTCGGCGGCATCTTCTACGTCCAGATCTTCGCGCACCTGCAGCCGGAGACCTTCGACATCTTCCTGAGCATCACGATCGTCCTCTCCGTCATCCTCGGCGGGGGCGGGACGGTGCTCGGGCCGGTCATCGGGGCGGCGCTCATCACGTGGCTGCAGCGCTCCGACGTGCTGACCTCGGTCGCCGACGCGCAGCAGGACCTCTTCGGCACCGACCGCTGGTACCTGTCGACGCCGGGCCTGCTGGGGCTGCTGTTCGTCATCACGCTGTTCCTCCTGCCCAACGGCATCGTCGGCACCGCGAACAACGCGCTGCGGCGCTGGGCCGGCGCGGACGACGAGTCCGACGCCGACGCGGCGCTGGCGGACCTCGAGGTCGCGCAGCTGCCGCCGCGCGAGGAGCGGCGCGAGCCGGGGGCCGAGCTGTTGCGGATCGAGGGCGCGTCGAAGCGCTTCGGCGGCCTGCAGGCCGTCGGCGAGATGGAGCTCGCCGTCCGCGAGGCCTCGATCCACGCGGTCATCGGGCCCAACGGCGCCGGCAAGTCGACGCTGGCGAACCTCCTCACCGGCGTCTACCAGCCCGACGAGGGCAGCTTCCGCCTCGACGGCGTCGAGCTCGCGCAGCGCAAGGCGCACGCGATCGCCCGCAGCGGCGTCGCGCGGACGTTCCAGACGCCGCAGGTGTTCCCGCACGAGACGACGCTGGAGAACGTGAAGGCGGGCTTCGTCGACGTCGCCCAGCTGCCGCTGTGGAAGGCGGCGCTGAAGCCGCCGTCCCAGTACCGGCGCGAGCGCGAGATCCACGACCGCGCGATCGAGCTGCTCGACCGCGTCGGCCTGGGCGAGGACGCCTCGACCCTCGCCGGCAGCCTCTCCTACGGCAAGCAGCGCGCCCTGGAGATCGCCCGCGCGATGGCGATGGACCCGCGGCTCATCGTCCTCGACGAGCCGGCCGCCGGCCTGAACCCGACGGAGTGCGACGGCCTCGCGGCGCTCCTGCTGCAGCTGCGCGAGGACGGGATGGCGATGATCCTCGTCGAGCACCACATGGACCTCGTGGGCCAGGTCGCCGACGAGGTGACCTGCATGGACCAGGGCCGCCTGCTGGCGCACGGCTCGGCGGAGGAGGTCCTCGCGGACCCGGCCGTCGTCGCCGCGTACCTCGGCGTGCCCGACCCGGACGACGTCGCGGAGATGGAGGTGGCTCGATGAGCCTCCAGGTGCAGGGCCTGCGGGCCGGCTACGGCCGCGCGACGATCCTCGAGGACGTCTCGGTCGAGGTCGCGCCGGGGCAGGTCGCCGCGGTGATCGGCTCCAACGGCGCCGGCAAGACGACGCTCGTGAAGACGATCGCCGGCAGCCTCGCGGCGCGCGGCGGCCAGATCCTCCAGGACGGCGACGCGATCGGCGGCCTGCCGCCGGAGAAGCGCGCCCGGCGGGGAGTCGTGATGGTGCCCGAGGGCCGGCGGCTCTTCGGCAACCTCACCGTCGAGGAGAACATCCGCCTCGGCCGTCAGGCCGCGCGCGGCCGCGACGAGGGCGAGGACCCGGTCGAGCCGCTCCTCGAGGCGTTCCCGATCGTCCGCGAGCGGTGGACGCAGCGCGCCGGCCTGCTGTCCGGCGGCGAGCAGCAGATGGTCGCCCTGACCCGTGCGGTGGCCGGCCGGCCGCGGTACCTGCTGCTCGACGAGCCGTCGCTGGGCCTCAGCCCGCGGCTGACGCAGGAGGTCTTCCGCCTCGTGCAGCTCGTCGTCGACACGACGAACGCGGGTGTCATCCTGGTCGAGCAGATGGCCGACCAGGCGCTGAAGCTCGCGACGACCGCGTACGTGCTGGACCAGGGCCGCGTCTCGGCGAGCGGCCCGGCGGAGGAGATCCGCCGCTCCGACGCCGTCCGCAAGGCCTACCTGGGTGGCTGACGGCGAGCCATCGTCCGCCGCTCCCGACCCCGATAGCGGGTCCGGGAGCGGCTCGTCCCGCCGTGGACGCCTCGCGGGGACAGGGGCGACGGCGGGCGCCGTCCCTCCGGGCCCG
>JALRCL010000998.1 GCA_023268575.1 Patulibacter sp. | reverse complement strand
GCCGGCGAGCGGGCGACCGGCAGGGCCGGCCGGCAGGCGAGCGGGATGGCCGGCGGGCGGCGCACGGCCGGCGGGCGCGCGGGCAGCGTGGCGAGCGGGCGAGCGGCATGGCGGGCGGGCATGGCAGGCCGGCAGGCGGGCGGCGTACGGTCGCGGTGCTCGTGCCGCGCCGACCGATGATTCCCGGCGTCGGCGGCGGTCCTTCCTGACGAGGCCGCCCGTCCCGGGCGGTCCGCCAACGACCGCCGGAGGTCCTCCGTGCTCCGTCACAGCGCCGCGTTCAGCGGCTACTCGATCGACGACGTCTCCGCCGCGACCCGCTTCTACGGCGAGGTGCTCGGCCTGCGCGTCCGGCCCGACGACGAGATGCCCGGCATCCTCGAGCTCGACGCGGGCGGCCGAGGCGTGCTGCTCTACGCGAAGGACGACCACGTGCCGGCGACGTTCACGGTCCTGAACTTCCCCGTCGCCGACATCGCGGCCACGGTTCGCGGCCTCGCCGAGCGGGGCGTGGCCTTCGCGCGCTACGACGCGTTGGACCAGGACGAGCTCGGGATCCACCGCGGCGGCGGTCCGCTCATCGCGTGGTTCACGGACCCGGCCGGGAACGTCCTGTCCCTGATGGAGGTCTGAGCCCTGGATCCACCGACGATCGGCCGAGCCTCGGCCTCGAGGACCAAGTCGGTGCCCGGGCCACCGGTGGTGACGGTCGGTGACCCTTCAGAACCCGTGGCGTCGGGACCGTCGCCGGTCGTCGACGGCGAGACGACCCGAGGATCGACGGATCCAGCCTGAGCAGGACGGCCGACGACGCGACGCAACGGGCGGCACGGCGTCCTCGACGAGGGGTGACGCCGAGCCTCGACGTGCAACGGCACAGCACCGTACGGCGCACGGCGGGACGGGGCGGCGGGCGGGACGGCAGGACGGCGCGGCGGGACGGGACGGGCGGGCCACAGCACGGCGGTGCGGGGCAGGGCGGGGCACGGCAGCGCGGGGCACGGCAGGGCGGGACGGCGCACGGCGGGGCGGCAGGGCGGCGCACGGCAGGGCGGCAGGGCGGTAGGGCGGCGCACGGCGGGGCGGCCCCAACCCGGCGTCCTCTCTGCAGAACGTCGATGTCGGGGGCCACTCGGTGGCGAGCACGACATGCGGCACGCATGCCATGCCGTTCGCCGTCCTCGCGGCCGTGCCGGCCACGAGACCGACGGGCGACGCCTCCGACCGCTGCAGCACGCTCTCTCCCCCCCCCGCAGCACGCCCCCCGCAGCACGCTCCCCCCCCGCAGCCGACGCGGCCGAGGGCATTGCGGCGCGACTGCGACTCGGACGAGGACGAGGACGAGGACGAGGACGAGGACGAGGACGACACGGCCACGGCCCCCACGTGCAGAACGTCGGTCTCGCCGTCCGCCCGGTGGTGAGCCCGACGACCGGCACCCATGCCATGTCGTTCGTCGTCCTCGCCGTCGCCCGGGCCACGAGACCGACGCACGACACGTCCCACCGAGGCCGGCGCCTCTTCCGCGCCGCCGGCGAGCGTCGTGCTCGGGGTCCGAGCGCTCGCCGCGCACCGGCAGGGCCGGCCGCAGGAGGCCTGGGACCGCGGCCTCGAGGCGCTCGGCCACCGCCGTCGGCCCCGGACCGGATCGAGGGACCGCGACCGCTGCCCCGAAACCGCCGACGCACGACCGCGACCCCGGCCCCGCCCGCGAGCGCACGACCGCGACCGCCGCCCGGCCCGCGAGCACGCGACCGCGAACCCCGCCCCGCCCGCGAGCACGCAACCGCGAACCCCGCCCCGATCGCGGGCACGCGACAGCGCGCGACGCCCCGCCCGGACCGCGAGCGCACCCGCAACCGAACGAGGCCGCGACCGCGAGGACCCTCAGCGACCGGCGCCGATGCGCCGCACCGGGATCCCGGCGGCGTGCCACGCGTCGGTGTCCAGCACGCCCCGGCCGTCGACGACGGCCCGCGCGCCGGGCACGTCGGCCGGGACGAGGGTCCGGTAGGCGGCGTGGTCGGCCTGGAGGATCGCCCCGTCGACCGGGCCGCCGCGCCAGGGCTCGAGGTCGAGCGCCTCGAGCTCCTCGTCGGCGTAGAGCGGGTCCGCGACGACGGCGCGCGCCCCGGCGGCCGCGAGCGCGTCGCGCAGGCCGAAGACGCCGCTGAACGCCGTCTCCTTCACGTCGCCGCGGTAGGCGGCGCCGAGCACGAGGACGGTCCGCCCCCGCAGGTCGCCGTCGAGCAGCCCGGCCAGCAGGCCGACCGCGTAGGCCGGCATCGCCTCGTTCACCGCGCGCGCGGCGGCGGGCAGGCTCGCCCCCGGGTCGCCGGCGAGGTAGAAGCGCGGGTAGACCGGGATGCAGTGCCCGCCGACCGCGACGCCGGGCCGGTGGATGTGGCTGAAGGGCTGCGAGTTCGCCGCGTCGATCACCTGCTGCACGTCGACGCCGATCCGGTCGGCGTGCTGCGCCAGCTCGTTCGCGAAGGCGATGTTCAGGTCGCGGTACGTCGTCTCGGCGAGCTTCGTGAGCTCCGCCGCCTCCGCACCGCCGAGCGACCGGACCTCGATCGGGTCCTCCGTCGCGGGGCGGGCCGCGGCGTCCTCGCCGTTGAGCAGCCGGCGGTAGCGCTGCGCGGTGCGCGCCTCGCCGGCCGGGTCGAGCCCGCCGACGAGCTTCGGGTACGTCTCGAGATCCCGGAAGATCCGGCCGCTGTAGACGCGCTCGGGGCTGTGCGCGGCGTGGAAGTCGACGCCCTCGCGCAGGCCGGAGATGCGCTCGAGCAGCGGGGCGACGCGCGAGCGGGTCGAGCCCACCGGCAGCGTCGTCTCGACGACGACGCTCGGTGGCTCGCCGTCCGGCCCCGCGGCGGTTCCGCGCTCCTCCGTCGCGCGCGCGAGCCCCGCGCCGACGGCGGTGAGCGCGGCGTCGATCGCGCGCCAGTCCGGCTGCGCGTCCGCGTCGACGACCAGCGGCGGCACGACGAGCACCAGGTCGGCTCCGCCGCCGGAGGCGATCGCCGCGACGGTGTCCGTCGTAGCGGTCAGGCGCCCCGCCGGCACGGTCTCGGCCAGCGCCTCGGCGAGCCCGGCCTCCCCCGGGAACGGCTCCTGCGCGTCGTTCACGAGCGCCACGACGCCGCGATCGATGTCGCAACCGACGACCTCGTGCCCGCGGCCGGCGGCGAACGCGGCCAGCGGTAGCCCGATCTTGCCGAGCGCGACGACGACGACCCTCATCGCGCGACCCCCGCGGCGTGGCCGCCGGCGGTGACGTGGACGGTCTCGCCCTCCGCCGCGCTGCGCAGGACCGCGTCGGCGAGCTCGACGGCCGCGAGCCCCTCCTCGAGCGAGACGACCGCCGCCTGCTCGTCGCCGCGGACGAGCGCGCAGAACCCCTCGAGCTCCACGAGCAGCGGCTCCCGTCGCGAGAGGGCGTAGCGGGTGACGTCGCCCTCGCTCACGCCGCGCAGCGCCCGGGCGGCGTCCCACTCCGACGTCACCTCGCCGTTGGCGTAGAAGGTCAGGTCGGCGGTCAGCGTGTCGGCGACGAGCATCCCCCGCTCCCCGAGCACCCGGGTGCGACGGACCTTCGTCGGCGAGAGCCAGTCGACCATCGTCGTGAACGTCGTCCCGTGCGCGAGGCGCCCGACGACGTTGACGAGGTCCTCGTGCCGGCGCCCCATCCGATGCTGGGTCTGCGCGGCGAGCGTCACGACCGGGCCGCCGCCGAGCCAGCCCACGAGGTCGAGGTCGTGCGTGGCGAGATCCTTCACGACGCCGACGTCGCGGATCTCTTTCTTTTCGGCTTCAGTTAAACGTGGACGACCGTTACCTGGCTTGTTGCCGTCGCCATCTTCGTCGCCATCATCGCCATCGCCATCTAGGTGCTCGTCCAAGAGTTTCTTTAGTAGCTCGTCGATGTTGAGTTTATCGGCATTCTTGTAC
>JALRCL010000799.1 GCA_023268575.1 Patulibacter sp. | reverse complement strand
ACGACCTCGCCGAGCAGGAGCGCGCGGCCGTCCCCGAGACGGGGAACGGGGTTGCCGAACTGGTGGCCGGCGTAGGCGAGGGCGACCGGGGTCGACCCGGGCGCGACGTCCTGGCCCGCGAGGACGCGGACGCCGTCGAGGGTGCGCAGCCACGCCGGGTCCCAGCCGAGCTCCGTGGCGAGCTCGGCGTTGAGCAGCGCCATGGTCGGAGCGGCGAGCTCGAGCGCCTCGGCCGGGGCGTAGAGCCCCTCGAGGTCCCGCACGAGCGTCCCCTCGAAGCGGAGCGGGATCGTCGCGTCGACGGCCATCACCCGACGGTAGCGGGTCGCGGCCGGCGGGCTGGCGGGCGGGGGCCTCCGGGACGCCGGGTCCCGGCGGGGCGCGGTCGCCGACCGCCGACCGCGGCGGTCGGACCCGGTGGCAGCTGCTTAGTTTGCTTCCTAAGTGTTAGAGTTCCCGTGGCGCATGCCCCTCCGCCGCGCCGCCCTCGCCCCCGCGCTCGTGACCGTCGGCCTGATGGCCGCGGTCGTCAGCAGCCTGGGCGCGCCGCTGATCCCCGTGATCGCGGAGCACTACGGCGCCGACATCGGGACCGCCCAGTGGTCGCTGACCGTGACGATGCTCGTCGGCGCCGTCGCCGCGCCGATCCTCGGGCGCCTCGGCGACGGCCCCCACCGCCGACCGGTGCTGCTCGGCGCGCTCGGCGTCGTCGTGGCGGGCGGCGTGCTCGCGGCGCTCGCCTCGAGCCTCGGCGTCCTCATCGCCGGTCGCGCGCTGCAGGGGTTCGGCCTGGCGCTGCTGCCGCTGGCGATGGCGGTGGCGCGCGACCACGTCGAGGAGCGCCTGCGGGCACGGACGATCGCCGCCCTGTCGCTGTCGGCGGCGATCGGGATCGGCCTCGGCTACCCGATCACCGGCCTCATCGCCGAGTTCGGCACGATCTCGACCGCCTACTGGTTCGGCGCGGTCGCGTCGGGCATCGCGCTGGCGCTGGCGATCTGGACGGTGCCGGCGGCGCCGGCCGATCGCGCGCCGACCTCGCTGGACCCGGTCGGCACGGCCCTCGTGTCCTTCGGGCTGCTCGCGCTGCTCGTGGGCGTCGAGCGCGGGCCGGACTGGGGCTGGGCCGACGGCCGGACGCTCGGTCTGCTCGCCGCGGCGGTCGTCCTGCTGGCGGCGTGGTCGCGGCAGGCCCTGCGGACCCCGGCGCCGCTCGTGGAGCTGCGGCTGCTGCGCCACCGCGCGGTGCTGACGGCGAACGGCACGTCGCTCGTGCTCGGCATGGCGATGTACCTCCTGCTGAGCCTCATGACGCAGTACGTGCAGCTCGACCGCGGCCTGGCGGAGACGACGTTCGTCGCCGGCCTGACGCTCGTGCCGGTGTCGATCATGAGCGCGGTGGCCAGTCGCGTGGCGCCGGTGCTCGAGCGCCGCTACGGGGCGCGGGCGACGATCCCGATCGGCTCCGTGGTGATCGCGATCGGCGCGACGTTCTTCGGCCTGACCGGCGACCACCTGTGGCAGGCGATGGTGACGATGGGCCTCGTCGGCCTCGGCCTCGGCTGCACGTTCGTCGCGATGCCGGGCCTCATCGTCCCGGCGGTCCCGGCGACCGAGACCTCGAGCGCGCTGAGCTTCTACCAGGTGGTCCGCTACGTCGGCTTCTCGATCGGCAGCGGCCTGGCGGTGACCTTCCTGCGGATCTTCGGCGGCGACGGTCCCAGCGATCCGACGGCGTACCACCGGACCTTCCTCGTCGCCGCCCTGCTCGGCCTCGTCGCCGCCGTGCTCGCCTGGGTCCTGCCCGGCCGCCCGTCCGGCGAGCCCCGGCCGCGTCCCCGCGACCTCGAGCTCCGCGAGCGCGAGGAAGGGCTGCTCGGTGCCGCGGGGCTCGAGGCCGACGGGCTGCCGAGCCCCGCTGGGCGCTGAGGCCGAACGCGGATCGGCCGATCGGCGGTCGTCCGTGAACGGCGCCGCCATGGGGTCAACCGGCGTCGTCGACCTGCGGCGCCTTCGGTGGCCAATCCCCGAACGCCGGAGCGATCCGTTCCAGCCAGCGGCCGAGCGCGGCGAACCCCGCCTCAGTCACGACGAGATGCTCACCGTCCGGGGCGTCTTCGATCTGTTGCAGGAGGTCGTTCGATACGAGGCCGCGGATGAGGCTCCGGGCCGTCGCCTCCTGCACCGCGAGGGCGGACGCCAGGCCTCGAACGGTCAGGCGTTCGTCCGGTGCCGCGTCGACCGAGCCGAGGACGACGAGGGCTTGGAGCTCGAGCGGCTCGAGCCCCGTGTCGAGCCCGTCCCGGAACGCCCGGCGGGCGGTGATCGCGGCGTGGACCGCCGCGAGCGCGATCGACCATCCCGCCCACGAAACGCGGTCCCGCAACGCCCGTCCCTGCCACCCCGGGGCGTCCCATGGCTCGTCGTCGTCGAGCTCCCAGGTCTCGTCGTCATCCTCGACCCACGGCTCCTCCCAAGCACCGTCTGCGGCCCGCATCTCGCGATAGCCCGCTTGGGTCCACGCACCGTCACGCCAGGGTGGCTCGTCGAGCCACTCCTCGTCGTCCGCCTCCTCGTCCCCGTCGTCGCCGAAGCGGAGCGCGACGTCCGGGCCGGGTCCCCTCCCACCGTTCCCACCGTCCCCGGCACCGGCGGCGGCCGGTTCCGGCGACCCGTCGAGCTCGTCCTCTTCGTCGAATCCGGCGGGTGGCACGAGCGGAGCGTCGCGCTCCGCTCACCACCGGTCAAGCGAGGCTCGTCGGTCCTCGTCCGGGACCGAGCTACCGCGCCTGGACGACGCCCCGCAGGTGCGGGGTGCCCTTGCGATCGTCCTGCAGGACGAACGCGAGCTGCTCGCCGACGCCGGCCGAGCCGAAGGCGACCGTCGCGGGCAGGAGGACCGGGCGCTGGAAGCGGACGTCGACGGCGTAGGAGGCCGGGAGCTGGTCGGCGATCGCCGCCAGCGAGCGGGCCTTCGTCCACATGCCGTGCGCGATCGCGCGGGGGAAGCCGAGGAGCTTCGCGCTCAGCGGGTGCAGGTGGATCGGGTTGACGTCGCCGGAGACGGCGGCGTACCTGCGGCCCTGGTTGGCGGGGACCTTCCAGGTCGTCGGGGTCGCGATGCCGAGGTCGCCGACGCCCGCGGTGGGATCCTCGGCGGGCGTCGCGTCCTTGGAGCCGCTGCCGCGACGGAAGATCGTCGCGATGTCCTCCCAGACGAGCTCGCCGCCGGACCGGACCTCGGTGACGAGCTCGAAGGTGCGGCCCTTCGGGTGCGGCTGCAGGTTGCGCGTCGTGACGGCCACGTCGAGCGCCTCGGCGATCGAGATCGGCCGGTGCTGGACGATCCGGTTGTGCATGTGCACGAGCCCGATCGCCGGAAACGGGAAGCTGCCGCTCGTCATGAGCGCCATGTGCAGCGGGAAGCCGAGGACGAACGGGTACGTCACCGGCAGGTCGTTGCGCAGCGTGAAGCCACAGACGTCGGCGTAGGCGCGCAGCTTCTCGACGTTCACCCGCACGCCCTCGAGCGTCAGGGTGAGGTCGGGCAGCTCGCGCGCCGCCCCGGCGACGAACGGGAGCTTCGTCGCGCCGGGGATCAGCGGGAGGGCCGCCCGGCCGTAGAGGCCGAGCGTGCCGGGGGGTGCCGCGAGCTTGCGCACGGACGCGGTCACGAGGGTCTTCTCGGTCATGTGGCTGGTCCGATCTCGAGTGGGAGGCTGCGGGTGTCCCGGGCCACGTCGATGCCGGTGGCCGAGGCCATCGACGAGACGCCGCCCGGGACGGGGCCCGATGGTCTCTAGGCGCCGATGAGGCTCTGGCCGCAGACGCGGACGGTGTTGCCGTTCACGCCGCCGGAGCCGGGGCTCGCGTACCAGGCGATCGTCTCGGCGACGTCGACCGGCAGGCCCCCCTGACCGAGGGAGGACATGCGGCGGCCGGCCTCGCGGATGCCGAGCGGGATCGCGGCGGTCATCTTCGTCTCGATGAAGCCCGGCGCGACGGCATTGATCGTGATCCCCTGCGCGGCGACCTCGTCGGCGAGCGCATCGACGAACCCGATGACGCCGGCCTTCGATGCGCCGTAGTTCGTCTGGCCGCGGTTGCCGGCGACGCCGGCGATCGAGGCGACGCCGATGACGCGGCCGCCCTGGCTGATCGCCTTCGCGTCGAGGAGCTCGCGGGTGATCCGCTCGGGCGCCTCGAGGTTCACGCCGATGACCTGGGCCCAGACCTCGGGCTTCATGTTCGCCAGGAGCTTGTCGCGCGTGATGCCGGCGTTGTGCACGACGACGTCGACGCCGCCGTGCTCGCTCGCGAGGTACTCCGCGAGCTGCTTCGGCGCGTCCTCGGCGGTGACGTCGAACGTGATCGCCGAGCCCCCGATCCGGTCGACGACCTTCTGCAGGTCCTCGGCGAGCGGCTCGATGTCCAGGCCGACGACGTGCGCGCCGTCGCGGGCGAGGGTCTCGGCGATCGCCTCGCCGATCCCGCGCGAGGCGCCGGTGACGAGGGCGACCTTGCCCTTCAGCGGCTCGGTCCAGTTCAGCTCGGCCTTCTCGCCCGCGCTGATCCGGATCACCTGACCGTCGACGAAGGCCGACTTCGGGGAGAGCAGGAACCGGAGCGTCGACTCGATCCGGTCGCCGGCGCCGGGCGCGACGTAGACGAGCTGGACCGTGGCGCCCTTGCCGCCGATCTCCTTCGCGAACGAGCGGGTGAAGCCCTCGAGCGCGCGCTGGGCGATCCGCGAGGAGCCCTCGAGCAGCTCGGGGGTGGTCCCCAGGACGATCACGCGGCCCGAGCCGGTGATCCGGCGCGCCAGCGGCTGGAAGAACGCGTGCAGGGCGGCGAGCTCGGCCGGCGAGGAGATGCCCGTCGCGTCGAAGACGAGGCCGTGGAACTTCTGGTCCCCGCCGGCGCCCGGCGCCCAGATCTTCGGGGCGAGGCCCGCGTCGGTGACGGCGGACCGGAGGTCGCCCTCCTCGGTCGTCCAGGTCTCGGCGCCGATCACCGCGAGCACCCGCCCGACGTCGCCGGCGAGCAGGCCGCCCGGCGCCTGGCCGAAGACGACCGGCCCGGCCACGACCGGAGCGCCGGGACGGTGGCGCTTGAGGAACGGCGGCTGCGGCAGGCCGACCTTCGGCGCGATCTGCTTGCCGACGAAGCTGTTGACGAACTGCTGGTAGCGATCAGCCATGGGGATCTCCCTGTCCTGTCCGTGCGTCCGCGCTCAGCGCTCGACGATCGCGACGACGCCCTGGCCGCCCGCGGCGCAGATCGAGATGAGGCCGCGACCGGAGCCCTTCTCCTTCAGCTGCTTCGCGAGCGCCGGGACGATCCGGCCGCCGGTGGCGGCGAACGGGTGCGCGGCCGCGAGCGAGCCGCCGTTGACGTTGAGCTTGCTGCGGTCGATCGAGCCGAGCGGCTTGTCGCGGCCGAGCTTCGTCTTGCAGAACGTCGGGTCCTCCCACGCCTTGAGCGTCGAGAGGACCTGCGCGGCGAACGCCTCGTGGATCTCGTAGTAGTCGAAGTCCTGGAGCGTCAGGCCGTTGCGGTCCAGGAGCGTCGGGACGGCGTAGGCGGGGGCCATGAGCAGCCCCTCCTCGCCCTCGACGTACCCGACGGCGGAGGTCTGGACGTCGACGAGGTAGGCGAGCGGCTCGATGCCGTGCTCCTGCGCCCACTCGTCGGTGGAGAGCAGGACGGTCGAGGCGCCGTCGGAGAGCGGCGTCGAGTTGCCCGCGGTCATCGTGCCCTGCGGGCCGCCGAAGACCGGCTTGAGCTTCGCGAGCTTCTCCAGGCTCGAGTCGGGGCGCAGGTTGCCGTCGCGCTCCAGGCCGAGGTACGGGGTGATGAGGTCGTCGAGGAACCCGCGCTCGTAGGCCGCCGCGAGGTTCTTGTGCGAGGCGACCGTCAGCTCGTCCTGCGCCTCGCGGGTGATGCCCCACTCCTTGGCGGTGATCGCCTGGTGATCGCCCATCGACTTGCCGGTGCGCGGCTCGCGGTTGGCCGGGAAGTCGAGCGTGATGTCGCCGGGGCGGATGGCGAGCAGCGCCTTGATCCGGTCCTGCGTCGTGCGGGCGTTGTTCACCTTCACGAGCTTGTGGCGAAGCTTGTCGCCCAGCGCGATCGGCGGGTCGGACGTCGTGTCGGTGCCGCCGGCAATGCCGGAGTCGGCCTGCCCGAGCGCGATCTTGTTCGCGATGTAGGTGACCGCCTGCAGGCCGGTGCCGCAGGCCTGGCCGATGTCGACCGCGGGCGTCGAGTTGGCGAGCTTCGAGCCGAGGACGACCTCGCGCGTGAGGTTGATGTCCCGGGCGAGCTTCACCACGGCGCCGGCGGCGACCTCGCCGACGTGCTCGCCCTGGAGGTCGTAGCGCTCCACGAGCCCATCGAGGGCGGCGGCGAGCATGTCGCTGTTGCTGGCGCTCGCGTACTGGGCGTTGGAGCGCGCGAACGGGATCCGATTGCCGCCGAGGATGGCGACGCGGCGTGCAGTGGTCATGGGGTCCGACTCCGGGGAGGATTTCCTACCGTCGGTATGGACGGCAGGACCACAGGGTAGCGAGCGCGCGAAATCGCGTGCGTGACAGGGATCCTCCGCGCGGGGCGGCGTCGGTGCCGCCCCGCTGCCGGCAACCCTCGCTCGCCGGCGCCGTCAGGCCTCGGCGAGGAACTCCAGGAGGGCCCCGTTGAACTCCTCCG
>JALRCL010000685.1 GCA_023268575.1 Patulibacter sp. | reverse complement strand
GGCCGAGCCGAGCCGGATCGTGAACCCGATCCCGTCCATCACCGCCCCGAGCGCGACGCCCGCCAGCAGCATCCGGACCGGCGTCGCGGCCGCCCGGCCCGCGGTCCCGACGAGCTGGACGAGGACCATCGCGAACGCCGCGCCGGCGAACGCGAACCACAGCGTCGACCAGATGTCGTGGAGGCCGAGGAACGCGATCGCCGCGACGACGAAGAGGCTCGCCCCGGCGTTGATGCCGAGGACCTGCGTGTCGGCGAGCGGATTGCGGGACAGCGCCTGGAGCAGCGCGCCGGAGAGGCCCAGCGCCGCGCCGACGAGGAGGCCCAGGACGGTGCGCGGGATCCGCAGGTCGTGGACGATCCACGCCTGCGGGTCGTGGTCCGGCCCGGGCCAGAGCGCCCGCACGACCGTCGCGGGCGACACCTCCTCCGTCCCGACGCCGAGGCTCAGCGCGCAGGTCGCCACGAGCAGGGCGCACGCGCCGAGCCAGGCCCGACCGCGGTGACGCTCGAGGGCGCCCACGGTCCGCTGGGCGGTGGGCGAGACCTGCGCGGTCGCGCTCACGGACGCTGGCCCGTCGGTGCGGAGCCGTCGCCGTCGACGGACCACGCGCGCCAGAGCGCCGCGTACGGGCCGCCGCCGTCCAGCAGCGCGTCGTGCGTGCCCTGCTCGACGATCCGGCCCCGCTCCATCACGACGATCCGGTCCGCGTCGGCCACCTGGCGCAGCCGGTGCGCGACGACGAGCGCGCCGCGGCCGGCGACGACCCGCTCGGCCGCGCGCTCCAGGACCCGGGCGTCCCCGGCACCGTCCTCGGCGGCCGCCTCGTCGAGCACGACGAACGCCGGGTCGGCGAGCACCACCCGGGCGAGCGCCAGCTGCTGGGCCTCCTGCGGACCCAGCCGCAGCCCGTCGTCGCCGACTTCGGTCTCCAGGCCTTCGGGCAGGGCACGGACCCAGCCGGCGGCGCCGGCGTCGTCGAGGGCCCGCCAGAGCGCGGCGTCGTCGGCGTCGTCGTTGGCGAGGCGCAGGTTGAAGGCGACGGTGCCGGCGAAGACGTGCGCCTCCTGCGCGACGAGGCAGACCACGCGGCGCAGCTCCCGCTCGACGATCCGGCGGGCGTCGAGGCCGCCGATCGCGACGTGGCCGCCGGTGGGGACGAGCGAGCCGGCCAGCGCCGCCGCGAGCGTCGACTTGCCGGCGCCGCTGGCGCCCACGAGCGCGACGGTCTCGCCGGCGCCGACGGACAGGTCGACGCCGTCCAGGGCGAGCGGGCCGTCGTCGCCGTAGCGGTGCGTCACGCCCGCGGCCACCAGCGCGTCGACCCGCTCGGGACGGCGGAGGTCGCGCGGCGAGCGGGGCTCCTCAAGCACGCCGGTCAGGCGGTTGAGCGCCGCGGAGGCCTCGAGGACCTCGTCGAAGCTGCCCACGAGCGTGTTCAGCGGGTTGAAGAGCCGGTGGTACAGCAGCGCCGCGGTCGCGACCCCGCCGATCGTCACCGCATCGGCGTCCACGAGCAGGAAGCCGACGAGCAGGATCGCGGCGATGATGACGTACTCGGCGCGGTTGTTGCGCGCGAACATCCGGGTCAGCACGCGGTAGGAGGCGTCGGCGTGGTCGCGCGAGCGCCGCGAGGCCTCCCGCAGGTCCTCGCGGGTCTCCTCCCAGCGGCCGAAGGCGCGGATCGTCCGCTGGCTCTGCACCGCCTCCAGCAGCCGCGAGGCATGTCGTCCGAGCGCGGCGCGCTGCGCGGCGTAGAGCGGCGAGGACGCCGGCAGGTACCAGCGCAGCGTGTGGGCGTAGAGCGGGACGGCGAGCAGGCCGACGAGCCCGAGGCGCCAGTCGACGGCGAAGAGCCCCGGCAGGGTCACGACGATCGCCGTGGCGGCGGCCAGGACGCCCGGGACGACCTCGACGACCGACGTGGCCACGAGCCGCCCGTCGTCGGCGACCCGGCTCACGAGGTCCCCGGGATCGTGGCGCTCGACCACGACCCCGTCGAGCTGGAGCGCGTGCTCGACGACCTCGGCGCGCAGGTCGCCCACGGCCCGCTCCGCGGCGCCGACCACGAGGCGCTGACCGACGAGCTGCAGGAGCGCGGCGGCGACGGAGACCAGCGCGATCGCGACGCCGAGGCGCACGGCGGTCCCACGGCCCTCGCCGTCGCGGGCCGCGTCGATCAGGGCGCCGACGAGGAAGGGCGGCACGATCGCCAGCGCGCTGGCGACGAGCAGCGCGGCCGCACCGGCCCACGCGCCGCGGCGTCGGGGTGCGAGATGGCGCGCGAACGCCGCCCACGCGCGGCGCGTGGAGGAGACGGGGAAGGTCGCGCTCACCGGCGCACCAGCCTCGCGTAGGCGTCGTCCTGCCGGAGGAGCTCCGCGTGCTCGCCGCTCACCGCCGGCGCGTCCCGGCGGACGACGAGGACCCGATCCACGACGCCCAGCAGGGCCGCGCTCGTCGTGACGACGATCGTCGTCCGGTCGGGGTCCTCGTCGTGGCGGCGTCGCAGGGCCGCCGCGATCCGCGCCTCGGTCACGGCGTCGACCGCGCCGGTCGGCTCGTGCAGGACGAGCACGGGGGCGGTGCTCGCCAGCGCGCGGGCGAGCGCGAGCCGCTGGCGCTGGCCGCCGGAGAGGTCGGTCCCGGACGCGGAGACCGGCCGGTCGAGCCCATCGGGGTGCCCGTCGAGCAGGTCGTCGATCGCGGCGTCGGCCACGACCGTGGGATCGACCGTGCCGGCGGGCGCGATGTTCGAGGCCACGGTGCCGTGGAGGACCTCGGCAGCGGCCGGGCTCACCGTGAGCAGCGTCGGCGCCCGCACGGCGGTCACGTCGCTGCGAGCGACGCCGCCGAGGTGGATGCCCTCCGCGCCGGTCTCGCCGGCGAAGGCCGCGACGAGCGCGTGGCCGAGCGCCTGCTCCTCGCAGGTCACGGCGACGAGCTCGCCGGGCCGCACGACGGCCTCCAGCGGCGCGAGGCCCGGCAGCGGTAGGCGTCCGATGCGCACCTCCGGTCGCGGCGGCAACTCGCCGACCGGGCCGTCGGCGGTGAGCGGCCCGGCCCGCAGGGCGGTCTCGATCCGTCGCGCGGAGGCGCGCGACCGGGCGACGTCCTCCACGAGCTCGGAGACCTCGGAGAGCGGCTCGGCGAGGTAGGCGACGAGCCCGAGCACCGCGACGCACTCGCCGACGGTCAGCGCGCCGTCGATGACGCGCCAGCCGGCGACGGCGGCGACGGCCGCCAGCAGCAGGCCCGCGACGGTCGTCTGGATCGCCTCGATCGCGGCGGACTGCGCGCCGACCCGTAGTCCCGCAGCGGTGGCGCGGTCGCCGTCGGCGCGGTAGGCCTCCGCGGCGACCGTCTCGCCGCCGATGCCCTTCAGCGCGCGGAGCCCGCGCATGAGGTCGGCGGCCCGGCTGCTGACGGCGGCCATCGCGGCGGTCTGCTCCTCGCTGGCGGCCGTCATCGGCGCCGACAGCGCGCGCACGGCGGCGAGGCTGGCGGGCACCGCGACGAGGACGAGCAGCCCGAGCGGCCAGTCGACGAGCAGCAGGTACGCCGCGCCGGCCGCGACGCCGCACGCGGCGGCGAGGCTGCGCGCCACGGTCCCGACGAACGACGCCGCGACGTCGGTGTCGGTCGTGGCGAGCGACACGAGGCCGCCGGGCGAGCGGGCCGCCGTGCTGCCGGTCGGGCTGATCGCGTGCTCGCCGACGAGGACGCGGAGCCGGTGGGTCTCGTGGTTGAGCACGCGGTCGGCGATCCGCGCGCCGAAGCGGTAGCCGAAGCTCAGGAGCAGGAACGTCACCGCGAGGGCCGCCAGCCACGCCAACAGCTCGCGCAGGTCGCCGCCGGCGACGCCGTGGTCGATCGCCAGGCCGATGAGCATCGGCACCGCCGCCTCGCCGGCCGCCCACAGGACGAGCAGCCCGGAGGACGCCGCGAGCGCCCGGCGGTTGCGGCGCGTGATCTCGCGCAGCAGCGAGGGGCCGGATGGGGGAGGACCGGACACGAGGCGGCATCATCGCCCAGGTCGGTCGGCGGCTGCGCGCTGCCCGACCGGAGCCTCCGCTGCGGCGTCCCGGAACGACGAAGGCCCCGCGGTGCGGGGCCTTCGGCGTGATGCGGATGAGAGGACTCGAACCTCCACGGGATCTCTCCCACACGGACCTGAACCGTGCGCGTCTACCAATTCCGCCACATCCGCAGGCCGTGTCCGTCCGGACCCGAGGGTCCGAGCGGGACGCGCACGATAGCGCACGCCGGGCCGCGAGGGCGGCCCGGCCAGGGGCGTCGCGGGACGGCTCAGCGGCGCAGCGTCGCGCGGCGCGTCCGCTCGCGGTCCTGGCCGTCGACGGCGGCCGCCGCGACCGCGAGGACCCGTCGCGGGGCGCGGCGCAGCCGGGTCGTCGTCGCCCGGCCGACCGGTACCACGACGTCCGTGTCGCGTACGCCGTAGGGCAGGCGGAACGGGGCGTCGCCGAGGCGCGCGTTTGCCGGCGGGTTGCCGCGCCTCCGCTTGCCGGGCACCGCGCGCAGCCGGGCCGTCCCGCCGCAGGCGAAGCGGACGTCGTCCTCGGTCCGGCGGAGCGTGACGGTGACGCTGCTGCGGCCGGCGACCGTCGACACGGGGGAGACCGCCACCGGCGTGGCCGCGCAGCGCGCGGCGGCCTCGCGCGCACCGCCGAAGCAGTGGTTCGGGTTGCCGGGCGGTCGCGAGACGCCCCGCTCGCACAGCACGCGCTCGAGCGCCCGCGGAGCGGCGGGCATCATCCCGTCGACGCCGAGGTCGAGCATCTGGCGGTACACGCGATCGGACTCCTCCTGGCCGCTGAACCACACGTGGACGGCCTGGTTCATCGCGTGCGCGCGCGTCACGAACTCCTTCGTCACGAGCGTCAGGCCGAACTGCTTGGGCGGCACCTGCAGCGCCTGCGTGCCGGGCGGCGTCAGGCCGGTGGCGAGGAAGAGCGCCACGCCGGTGATGCCGGGGGCGACCGGGATGCTCGGTGCGAGCTCGCGGAAGCGGTCGACCGCGGCCTGCTGGAAGGAGACGACGATCAGCGGCGGGTGCGGCACCCGCTTCAGGAGGTCCGCCAGGAGCCGGGCGTTGCGCAGGAACGAGTCGAGGTCCTGGTCCGAGCGGCCCTTGATCTCGATGTTCATCGGCACGTCGGGGAAGGCCCGCAGGACCTCCTCGAGCGTCGGGATCCGGAAGTCGTCGGGCCGATAGCCCAGCGGCGGGGGCTGCTCGCCCGTCCGCACGCCGCGCAGCGGGTAGCGGTCGGCGGGCAGGTCGGCGACGGTGCCCTTCCCAGGGACGAAGTGCCGCGCCGCGTCGAGCCGCTGGACCTCGGCGCGGGTCATCGCGTAGACCGAGCGGTCGACGCCGGTGGTCCGCTTCACGCTCTGGTCGTGGAGGACCATGAGCTCGCCGTCGCGGGTGGGCTGGACGTCGAGCTCGAGCGTGTCGGCGCCGAGCGCGAGCGACTCGCGCAGGGCGTACATCGTCCCGGAGGGGTGCTCGCGCTCGCCGCCCTGGTGGGTCATGTTGATGACGCGTCGGTCGAGCCAGGTCGCGGCCGAGGCCGTCGCCGGGAGCGCGGTCAGGGCGATGCCCGCGAGCAGCAGCGCGACGAGGACGTGCGCGGGAGCGGGTAGGCGACGGGCGAGGAGCGCGGGCATGCCAGGACGCTAGGCCACCGACGGGGTTCGCGGGTGAACGTTGCGGGCAGGGGCACGCGCTGGTCCCGCGCGGCCGCTCGCTGCCTCGCGCCCGCGGCGCGCCCGCCGATCGGGCGGTGCCTCACGGGGTCGCGGCGACGGCCTGCTCCGCAGCGGACGCCCAGTCGACGGTCACGCGATCGGGCCGGCGCCGGTCGATCGCCACCGGAACCGTGGTGCCCTCGACCAGCAGGTGCACGGCGAAGGCGGGGACCCGCATTCGCCGGCTCGCGACGGGTCGCGCAGCACCGTCGTCGTCGACCACGAGCCGTACGTTCCACGCGTCGGTGCTCATCCCCATGACGACCACCGGCGCGATCCCGGTGATGCGGGCCTGCGCGCGGCGGCCCTTCTGCAGCCGCGACCGGTCGGAGCCCCGGTGATCGACCCCCGGCTCGATCGGCTGGCGCAGCTGCTTCGTGCGGAACCCGACCGCGGGGTCCTCGCCGAGGTCGACGCCCGCACGGCGCAGCGTCTCCTCCCAGTCGATCGCGACCTCGCCGTCGCGGTGGCGGACGAGCACGGTCGCGCCGAGGTGCGCGCGCTCGGGCTCGGGCAGGAGCTGCTGACGGACGGTGACGCGCAGCGGCCCCGCCGCGGTCGGCACGTCGAGGCCGTAGAGCCACGTGTCGGCGGTGTCGTGCTGCTCGACGTACCGGATGGCGTAGATCCGGGCCGGCAGCAGCTCGCCCTCGGCCATGAGCCGCTCGAGCCCGCGGTCCCGGCGCGCGAACGTGAAGACGTTGCTCAGCGCGTCGGTCACCACGTCACCGATGATGCTCATGCGCGGACCCTACGAGGGGTGGACGCCGTCCACCAGTCCCGTCCTGGTGCCGTCGCATGACACCGGCCAGGAGGCGTCACGGACGCGCGCCGGGACGGCCGTCGACGTCACCGCACGCCCTCGATGCCCTTGCTATAACTCCCGTCCCCGCGCCGCTATCGTCTAGGGGACTAGGACGCCGCCCTCTCACGGCGGAAACCGGGGTTCGAATCCCCGTAGCGGTACCTCTCGAAACCCCCGTAATTACGGGGGTTTCGGCGTTCTACGGTCCGCGGTGGCGGTGGGGTTGCCTTTGCGGCTGAGGCTCTGCGGCAAGCCGAATGTCGCTACTCATCGCAGTGAATGACGGCGGGCCGCACGGGCGCGCCGATCGCCCTGCGTCGGGCCGTGGGGCCTCGGGGTCGGCGATTCGCGGGCAGGTCAGGGCGTCGGGTGGTACGGCGTGAGCTCCGTGAGGGCCTTCGCGATCTCCTGGCCGGTTCGGTCGGAGCAGTACGAACGACGATAGAAGTTGCCTTCTCGGTCCAGGAACGCCTCCAGCGACCGCCCATCGATGGTGACCTTTGGGTAGTTCTCCACGACGCGGCCGATCTGCTGCTCGAACTCGACGAGGTCGCGCTTCTGGGCGGATGTCGGGGGGTCCCCTCCGGCGTCCTCGACGGCCTTGGCCGCGCAGTAGGCCCTGGCCTTCTGGGCGGCCATCTTCATGCCGAGGGCGACCGCCT
>JALRCL010000665.1 GCA_023268575.1 Patulibacter sp. | reverse complement strand
TCGACCTCGTCGCTGCGCAGCGAGGTCCAGCGGCTCGGCTCGACCGAGCGGGTCACGCGCGCCGGCACGCAGGCGGGGATGATCACGCCCGATCCCGACGGGATCGGCTACGTCGACGCGCGCCGCCTGGACCCCGCCCGTGCGGCCGCGGCGATCGTCGCGCCCTCCGGGAGCTGGAAGCCCACGCCGGGGCTCTCGGCGCAGAACGGCGACGACGTCTCCGGCGTCAGCACCGGCGCCGACACCACGGCGCCTTCGTCGATCGCCTCCCCGGGATCGACCGCCACCGGCGGTGCGCCGACCGGCGCGACCGGCGCCGCGGGGGCGGCCGGTGCCGCGGGTGCGGCCGGCGCGGCGGGTGCGACCGGCGCAGCGGATGCCGCCGGCGCGGCTGGCGCGGCCGGCACGGGCACGGGCGGCTAGCTCCGGCCCCGGTCGCGGTGCGGGCCGGCCCGGGGGTCGCCGTGCACCTCGCGTTGCAGGAGTCCGGTCGCGCGCGGCGAACGCGTCGGCATGTACGCCGATCGCCGCCTGCGCGTGCTGCTGTCCATCGCCGTCCTGCTGCTCGGGCTCGCCGGCCTGCGCTCGGTCTGGTTCGCCTTCGCGAAGGCCGACAGCCTGACGTCGGTCGCGCGCGGCCAGCAGGACCTCGAGCGGGTGGTGCTCGCGCCGCGCGGCGACATCCTGGACCGCAACGGCGACGCGCTGGCGGTCGCCGAGCCCGCCGACGACGTGGCGATCAGCCCGAAGGTCGTGTCCGAGCAGTTGACGATGAAGCCGCCGCAGCGGCCCCAGCAGCTCGCCGACCTCGTCTCCTCCGAGCTCGGGATCCCCGAGGACGAGGTGATGAAGAAGCTCACCGCCGACGCGGGCTTCGTCTACCTCGCGCGCAACGTGCCCGACCGCCAGGTCCAGGCGCTGCGCGACAAGGCCCAGAAGCACGGCGTGAGCCTCGCGGCGCTGAGCTTCGAGCCGCGCAACCGCCGCAGCTACCCCAACGGCCCGATGGCCGGGCAGCTGCTGGGCGCCTACGGCACCGACGACCGGGCGCTCTCCGGCCTCGAGCTGGCCTACGACAAGTCCCTCAAGGGCGTCTACGGCAAGGAGCTCGAGACGCGCGCGGGATCGGGTAGCGCGCTGAAGACCGTCGTCGAGCGGAAGATGACCCCGGGCAAGAACGTCCAGCTGACGCTCGACACCCGGATCCAGGCGAAGGCCGAGGAGGTCCTGCGCCAGGTCGGCGAGACGTACCGCCCCAAGCGCGCCACGGCGATCGTCATGCGCCCCGACGGCCAGCTGCTGACGATGGCCAACTGGCCGCGCGTGGACCCGAACCACCCCGGCGACGTGCCGCCGGAGCTCGCGAAGTACGTCGGCAACACCGCGACGAACTTCACCTACGAGCCGGGCTCGACGTTCAAGGCGCTCGCGGTCGCCGGCGCGCTCGAGGACCGCGTCGTCACCCCGACGTCGCAGTTCTCGGTGCCGTACCAGATCCAGGTCGCCGACCGGGTGATCGCGGACGCCCACGAGCACGGCACCGAGACGATGACCCCGGGCCAGATCCTCGCCCAGTCCTCGAACGTCGGCACGATCAAGATCGGCCAGGAGCTCGGCGCCAAGCGCTTCGACGGCTGGATGCGCCGGTTCGGCTTCGGCAAGCCGACGGGGCTCGGCTGGCCCGGCGAGGAGCAGGGCCTGCTCCTGTCGCTGGCGAAGTACTCCGGCTCGACGATGGGCAACCTGCCGATCGGCCAGGGGCAGCTCGTCACGCCGCTGCAGATCGCCAACCTCTACGCGACGATCGCCAACGGCGGGGTGCTGCGCGCCCCGACGATGCTCGAGAAGATCGGCGGCCGCCGCGTCGCTCGGAGCGCCGGGCACCGCGTGATCCGCCCCGACGTCGCCGCGCAGGTCCGCAGCATGCTCAAGGGCGTCTTCGAGCCGGGCGGCACCGCCTCGGCGGTGAAGGTCCCCGGCTACGTCCTGGCCGGCAAGACGGGCACGTCGAACGTCTTCGACACGAAGCTCGGCGAGTACGCCGAGAACCGGAACGTTGCGTCGGTGGCGGGCTTCGCGCCCGCCGACGACCCGAAGCTCGTGATCGTCATCGTCGTCGACGAGCCCGCGGGTGGCGGCTACGGGGCCACGGTGGACCTGTCTTCCGCGGATATGGAGCTTGTCGCCAATGAAAAGCGCAGCTTCATGCTCCACGATGCGCTGCATCAGCGTGCGATGGACGATTTCGCGTTTGATTTCATCCTTATCGACTGCCCGCCGTCGCTAAACCTCCTCACCGTGAACGCTATGGTCGCCGCGCATTCCGTTTTGGTGCCGCTGCAATCGGAGTTTTTTGCGCTTGAAGGCCTCAGCCAGTTAATGATGACAATCCGCGAAGTGCGACAGGCAGCGAACCCCAAGCTCCGAATTGAGGGCGTCGTGCTCACGATGTATGACGCGCGGAATAATCTGTA
>JALRCL010000653.1 GCA_023268575.1 Patulibacter sp. | reverse complement strand
GAGGCCGAGCTGCGCGAAGCCGTCGAGGTCGCCGTGCGCGCCGACGCCACGACCCGCGCCCCCCGCCACGCCGCGGACCCCCTGCTCCCGACCCCGGACGTCGAGGCCGGCTGGCACCGGGACCGGGCGACCCCCGCCGCGGCGAGGTCGAGCGCCAGGAGCCCGGCGTGCGCCGCCCAGCCGGCGTGCAGGGCCTTGACGTTCGCGGCGTCGGAGAGGAACGCGAACGAGCCGCTCGCCTGGCTGCCGCAGATCCCCAGCGCGGCGGCGAGGATCGCGACCGGTGCGCGCTCCACGACGGCCGCGGCGATCGCGGCCCCGAACGGTCCGGCCACCGCCACGGTCTGGAATCCGGCGGCCTGGTAGCCGCCGGGGCTCGCCAGGCCGAGCAGGACGAGCGCCTCCCAGCCGGCGGCGATGCCGAGCAGCAGCTGCGCGCCCGACGCGCCGGAGCGCTCCGCGGCGGCCAGGGCGGCCGGCACGACGACGGCGCTGCCGTGGATGACCGACGCCACGTGCGTGTCGTCGAACTCCATCGCGTGCGCGTAGGTCCCGTTGACGAGCGCCGCGGAGGCCGGGGCGAGCCGCTCGGGTCGCCCGACGACGGTGCTGTCGCCGAGGCCGAGCCGCAGGAGACCCTCGCGCAGCGGCGTCGTCGGCGCGACGCTGCCCGCAATCGCGACCCCGAGCGCGTCGAGCAGGTGGAGGCGGGCCGCGTCGGCGACCGCGCCGGGCAGCTGCTCGGCGCGCAGCGCCAGGACGCGTGCGGCGAGGTCGGGTGCCAGCGGCGCAGCGCTCATCGCGGGAGCGGCACGTTCGCGGCGGCGGCCCCCGCGACGCGGCCGAGGCCCATCGCGGTCAGCAGGCCGTTGCCCGAGCTGTAGCCCCGGCCGCCCGCCCGGCCGCTGATGCCCACGGCGACGCCGCCGGTCGCGAAGAGCCGCGGGACGACGACGCCCTCCGGCGTCAGGGGGCGCGCGTCGGCGTCGATCGCCGCGCCGCCCTGGGTGTGGAAGATGCCGGGCGTCGTCCGGCACATCGCGTAGGGCGCCCGCAGCGGGCCGAACCCGAAGTCGCTGCGGCCGAAGCGGTCGGCGGTGCCGGCCGCGGCGTCGCGGGCGGTCTGCGCGACCGTCTCGACGAGTGCCTCGACGGGCAGGTCGAAGAAGCGCGCCAGCTCGGCGGGGTCCTCGGCCGTCCGCACGCCGCCGAGGTCGACGAGCTCGCGGAACTCGAGCTCGTTGCCGGCGACGTAGTCGCGGATCCGCTCGTCGAACAGCACCCAGGCGGCTCCACCGTTGGCGATGACGTCCGCGGCGAAGCCGGAGTAGCCGATCGTCTCGTCGCCGAAGCGCTGTCCGTCCGGGTTGACGAGGACGCCGCCCATCTCGACGGTCGTCCAGCTCGTGATCGAGCCGTGCGGGTAGGCCACCGCGGCGTACCCCTGGTACGCGCCGATGTTCTGCAGCTGGGCGCCGAGGTCGCGGACCCAGGCGACGGCCTCGCCGGTCGAGCCGTGCGCGCCGAAGTACTCCGCGTCGGCGACGTCCGGGCAGTACTGCGCGACCATCTCGCGGTTCCCGGCGAAGCCGTTGGCGGCCAGGACGACGTTCGGGGCGCCGAGGCGCGTCTCCGGGACCCGGTCGCCGCGAACGAGGACGCCCGAGACCAGGCCGTCGTCGTCGAGCAGCAGGTCCTCGACGGGGTGGCCGAGGACGAGCGGGATCTCGCGCTCCTCGAGCGCGCGGACGAGGTCGTTGACGAGGTCCTGGCCCTTGCGGCTGCGCGGCGCGTGCAGGCGCGGGACGGAGTGGCCGACGTGCTTGTAGTCCGTGATCAGCTCGAGCTCGATCCCGACGTCCTCGCGCAGCCACTCGACCATCGGGGCGGACTGGGCGGCGAGCTGGCGGGTGAGCCACTCGGCGTCGTGCGGGCCGCTCTGGCGCAGCAGGTCCTCGGCCATCCGCTCCGGGGAGTCCTCGATCCCGGCCTCGGCCTGGTAGCGCGTGCCGCCGCCCGGGACGGAACCGGTCGAGAGGGCCGTGTTGCCGCCGGCGCGGTCGTACTTCTCGACGACGGCGACGGTTGCGCCGGCCTCGTGCGCGGCGAGCGCGGCGACGAGGCCGGCGCCGCCGGCGCCGAC
>JALRCL010000473.1 GCA_023268575.1 Patulibacter sp. | reverse complement strand
GGTCGCTGTCGGGCGCCGAGCTCGTGCAGACCGTGCTCGGCATCGAGGCGAACATCCTCATCGGCGTCGCCTTCGGCCTGCTGCTCATGAGCCCGGCGATCGCGATCGTCGCGTACTTCGCGCTCCCGACGGTGTTCTCGATCCTCGGCGAGGTCATCAGCTCGCTCGAGTCGACGTTCGGCTGGATCGACCCGAACCGTGCCCTGGAGCCGCTCTACACCGGCGACGCCGCGGGCGCGGACTGGGGCCGGATCGCCGTCTGCCTCGCGCTGTGGGTCGGCGTCCCGCTGGCCGCGGGCGCCTGGCGGCTCCTGCGCCGCGAGGTGAAGTGACCCAAGGGTGGGGCCGGCCGGCCCCACCGACCACCGACCGTCCCGTCCCCACCAGGACCGACGCACACGCGGGCCCCGGCGCTGTCCGGGGCCCGCGGCGTGCGCGGAGCGGCGGTCAGGAGCAGGCGCCGCTCGTGCTCGTCCAGTCCTCGCGGGCGTAGACGAAGATCAGGTCGGGCTGGCCCGCCCAGCCCGGCACGCGCAGCTGGTAGTCGGTGGTCCCGCCGCACTCGTCGCCGTCGCCGCCGAGGTCGAACGCCAGGCCCTTGGCGACCGTCTTCGCGTTCGCCGCGCCCGCGTCGCGCAGGTGGAACACGCGCCCGTCGCGGTAGGGCGTCGTGCCGGGCACGCCGGCGCCGTACAGCGTCGAGGACTCCGGGTCCACGCGCCGCACGCCGATCGCGACGACCCCGCCGGCGGTCACCCACGCCGTGGCCTTGCCGCTCGTCCGGATCCGCAGCACCTGGTCGTCGGCGGCCGGCGTGCCCGCCGCGGGGGAGGCCGCCGCGTGCGCGGTCCGCAGCCACGTCCTGCCCGTGCGCAGGTCCTCGCTGGAGACCATGTCGCTGGCGACGCCCTCGCCGTCCAGCCGGCGGGTGGTCCACGCAGCGACGCCGTCGGCGAGCGCGACCTTCGTGTCGGGCGACCACGTGTCGAGCAGGCGGACCACCCGCTTGTGGCCCGGGCGCTTCACGCACGCCTTCAGGCGCGTGCCGGCGCGGTACACGCGCGCGGTCGGGGCCACGTCCTTGGCGAGCGTCGTGCCGGCCGTCGGGCAAGGCGTCTTCGTCGTGACGGGCGCGGCACCGGCGACGGGCGCGGACGCGGCGAGGGCCGCGCCGGCGAGCGCCGTCGTGGCCAGCAGGGGAAGAGCACGTCGTGCGTGGGTCATCGTCGGGATCGCTTTCTCGGAGACGGGCGGGACGTCCGGCATGCTGCCGCCGTTCCCGACCGTGGAACACCCCATCGGTCACGTTCGGAGCGGCCCGCCGGTCACACCTGTCGCCGGACGCCCGTCCTGGCGCGCGGGCCCCCGCCGTCCCGGTCCGGTCCGGCGGCGGCCGAACGGTCCCCGGGCACGAACCGCGCCGGCGGTCCGCGCGTCGCGGGGCGGCGCGCCCGGTCGCGTACCCTTCGCGCATGGCCACGATCGAGGCGCAGTCCGTCACCGACGTCGCCCGCCGCGCCCGCGCCGCCGGACGCCGGCTGGCGGCCGTCGACACCGCGACGAAGGACGCGGCGCTGCGCGCGATCTCCGACGCGCTCGTCGCGCGAGCGCCGGAGATCCTCGAGGCGAACGCCCGCGACCTCGAGGCGGGCCGCGCGGCCGGCCTGCCGAGCGCGCTGATGGACCGCCTCGCGCTCGACGAGCGACGGCTGGCGGGCATCTCCCGCGCGGTCGAGGACGTCATCGCGCTGCGCGACCCGGTCGGCGAGACGATCGAGGGCTACCGCCTGCCCAACGGCCTGGACGTCCAGCGCCAGCGGATCCCGCTCGGGGTCGTCGCGGTCGTCTACGAGGCCCGGCCGAACGTCACGATCGACGCGGCGGCGCTGGCGATCAAGAGCGGCAACGCGATCGTCCTGCGGGGCTCCTCCAGCGCCCTGCACTCCAACGCCGTGCTCGCGGAGGTCGCCGCGACGGCGGCCGAGTCGGCGGGGCTGCCGGCCGACAGCATCGGCTTCGTCGGCGGCGGCGGGCGCGAGGAGCTCGCCGAGCTCGCGACGCAGGACCGGTACATCGACCTCATCGTGCCGCGCGGCGGCGAGGGGCTGAAGGCGGCGCTCAAGGGCGTCGCGACCGTCCCGGTGATCTTCGCGGCGGCCGGCATCGGCCACGTCTACGTCGACGCGTCCGCCGACCTCGACCAGGCCGTCGCGATCGTGCGGAACTCGAAGGTCGATCGTCCCTCCGCGTGCAACGCGGCCGAGACCCTGCTCGTGCACCGCGCGATCGCCGCCGAGGCGCTGCCGCGGATCGCGGCGGCCCTCGGGCGCGACGGCGTGGAGCTGCGCGCCGACGAGGCGTCCCGGCCGCTCGTCGAGGGCCACGGCGCGCCGGTCGTCGACGCGCGGCCCGAGGACTGGGACACGGAGCACCTCGCGCTCGTCCTCGGGGTGCGGATCGTCGACGACGTCCACGCCGCGATCGACCACATCGAGACGCACGGCTCGGGCCATTCCGACGCGATCGTCGCCCGCGACCACCTCGCGATCCGCGCGTTCGAGCGCGGGGTCGGCTCCGCGGCCGTCTACGTCAACGCGTCGACGCGGTTCACCGACGGCGGCGAGTTCGGGATGGGCGCGGAGATCGGCATCTCGACGCAGAAGCTCCACGCGCGCGGTCCGATCGGGCTGCGCGAGCTCACGACGTACCGGTACCTCGTCCACGGCGACGGCCACGTCCGCTGAGGCTGAGCCGGCGCGCTCGGCGAGGACGGGCGGCGCGGTGCGGATCGGGATCCTCGGGGGAACCTTCAACCCGCCGCACCTGGCGCACCTCGTGCTCGCCGAGTGCGCGCGCGACGCGCTGGGACTGGACCGGGTGCTGCTCGTGCTCGCCGCGCGCCCGCCCCACAAGGTCGTCGACGGCGACCCCGGACCGGCGGAGCGCCTCGCGCTCTGCGAGCTGGCGGTCGCGGACGAGCCCGCCCTGGCGACGTGCGACGTCGAGCTGCACCGCGAGGGACCGTCGTACACGGCCGACACGCTCGGGCAGCTCCACGCACAGGAGCCCGACGCCGAGCTCGTGCTGCTGCTCGGCGGCGACGCCGCGGCCGGCCTGGGCTCCTGGCACCGGCCGGAGGACGTCCTGCGGTACGCGTCGATCGGCGTGGCCGAGCGCGGCGAGGACGGCCACGAGCGGGCGCGCGCGGCGCTGACGGCGCTCGGCGCGGCGGATCGGTTCGAGCCCTTCGCGATGCCCGCCCTGGACCTCTCGTCGACGCTCGTGCGGGCCCGCGTGCGGGCCGGCCGGACGATCCACCACCTCGTCCCGCGGGCGGTCGAGCAGCGGATCGTCTCCACGGGGCTCTACCGTACGACGGGCACCTCATGAGCGAGCGGACCGAGACCCACACCGAGCAGCCGACCCCCGGGACGGCGCGGCCGACCGCCCTGGCGGAGGGCGAGCTCCTGGCGCTCGTGCGTCGGATCGCCGAGCACGCCGCGGACCGGAAGGCGATCGACCCGGTCGCGATCGACCTCCGCGGCGCCTCGGCCTACACGGACGCCTTCCTCCTGCTG
Organism: Patulibacter sp.; assembly: GCA_023268575.1. GTDB lineage: Bacteria > Actinomycetota > Thermoleophilia > Solirubrobacterales > Solirubrobacteraceae > Patulibacter. The sequence continues at coordinate 3,684 of JALRCL010000473.1, read as the reverse complement.
ACCGGCAACACCGACCGGCAGGTCAAGGCGATCCACGACGCGATCCTCGAGGGCCTGAAGCACGAGGGGGAGCGGCTGCTGCCGCGTCGCGTCGAGGGCCTGCAGGAGTCGCGCTGGGTCCTCCTGGACTACGGCGACGTCGTCGTCCACGTCTTCGTGCCGGAGGCGCGCGAGTTCTACCGGCTCGAGGCGCTCTGGGGCGACCGGCCGCGGATCGACCTCGGCGGCATCTTCGAGGCCCCCTCCGCGGACTGAGCCCCGACGGGGGACTCCCGGCGGTCGCCGGTCGCCGGCGCGGGATCCTCGCCGACGGGGCCCGCTGCGCGCAGCGCCGGTGGGCGCCACGCGGCCCCGGCCGCTCGCAGCGCCGCGAGCAGCGCGTCGCGCCCCGGCCGCGGCGGCGCGTCCCGCGGCACGATCGCGAGGACCTGCCGGCGCAGCGGCTCGCCGAGCGGCCGCAGCACGACGTCGTCGCGCACGGCCGTGAGCGCCATCTCCGGCAACAGCGCGACGCCGACGCCGGCCGCCACGAGCCCCTGCGTCGTGGCGGGATCGTCGGAGTGCGCGGCGATCCGCGGGCGGAAGCCGGCGGCGGCGCAGGCGTCCAGCACGAGGGCCCGGTCGGCGCAGAGCGAGTCGGCGGTGACGACGAGCCGCTCGCGGGCGAGGGTCCGCAGGGCGACGAACGGGGCCGTCGCCGCTGGGTGGCCGGCCGGCAAGCAGCACCAGAACGGATCGCGACGCACCGCGTGGACGTGCGCGTCGAGGCGCTCCCGGGGCGCGGCGTTGACGAGCCACACGTCCAACCGGTCGCCGTGCAGCGCTGCGGTGGCGTCGCGGGCGTCGGCGCGCAGCTCGACCTCGACCGCGGCGCCGGGCGCCCGCCGGCGGGCGTCGGCGATCGCCGACGGCACGAACGACGCCACGGCCGTCGGGAAGGTCACGAGCCGCACCGGCCGCTCCCCGGGGTCCTCGAAGCGCTCGAGGTCGGCCTGCGCGGCGTCCAGCTCGGCCAGGACGGCCTCGGCGCGCCGCAGGAGGATCTCGCCCAGCGGGGTCAGCCGGGTGCCGCGCGCCCTCCGGTCCAGAAGCGGCCGGCCGGCGGTGCGCTCCAGCGCGGCGAGCTGCCGCGACGCCGCGGGCTGCGTGTAGTCGAGCGCCTCGGCGGCCGCCGAGATCGAGCCGCGACGGGCGACCTCGCGCAGCACGCGGAGCTGGAGGACGTCCATCGCCCGACGGTAGCGCCCCGGCCGGTGCGCGCCATGCCGAGACGGCATGGCCATGTCGATCCCTGCTGGTGGAGCGGACCGGGAGCCCGCACGATCGGTGGTGCCCCACGGCCCCCGGCCGTCCTCCACGGAAGGAGCGCCCATGCCCGTCCACGCCTCGTGCTGGCATCCGCCGACCGCCCTCGAGCTGCTCGAGGTCCGCGACCTCGCCCACCGGCTCGGCGAGCCCGTGCCCCGAGCACCGGTGCTCGTCGCCGAGCGCGAGGGCCGGATCGTGGCCGCGCGCAGCGAGCGGTCCGGCCTGCTGCTCGTGGATCCGCACCAGGGACCTCCCGCGCGCGCTCGCTGAGTCGACGGGCCGCGGCGTCGACCGGCGTGCGTTCCGCGGGGCTGCCGTACCCTTGCCCGGTGCTTTCGTCGATCCAGCGCTCCCAGCGCGTTCCAGCCTCCCGCCCGTGGGCGGCCCGCCTCAGCGGGCTGGCCCTCGTGATCGCCCTCCTCGGCCTGCTCGTCCCCGCCGGCGCGTCGGCCATGTCGAAGGGCCTGATGGACGAGGAGCTCGCCCGCAGCGACGACCAGACCCTGCGCGACGCGTTCTTCACCATCGCCCAGGGCTCGAACGTGAAGTTCACGCGCACGTTCATCAACTGGGACGGGAAGTTCGCCTTCCCGTACCCGCACGAGGTCGAGCGCGCCGTGCGCGTCGCCCGCGAGGGCGTCTCGCGCGGCATCGACACGGTGTTCGTGAGCTTCAACGGCGAGCTCGGCACGCACTACAAGGACGCCAAGCAGGTCAACCTCAAGCGCTACCGCACGATGGTCGAGCGCACCGTCCAGCAGATGCACGCCGAGCTCAAGGGCGTCGACGTCCGCCTCGTCTGGTCGCCGTGGAACGAGGCGAACTACCAGACCCAGCTGCCGAAGAAGAACGGCCCGGCGACCTGGCGCAAGATGCAGAACGCCGCGTACGCCGCGGTGAAGAAGCACGCGCCGAAGGACCTCGTCGTCGCCGGCGAGCTCGCGCCGTACGCGCGCAGCACCGCCAAGTCGTCCAACCCGGGCCCGTTCCTGCGCTCGGCGCTCGGCCTCGACAAGAACTGGCGCTCGCGCAAGGGCACCCGGGCCAAGGACTACGCGATCAAGGCCGACGCGATCACGCTGCACTCCTACGACTACCTCGTCGATCCGCGCCGCCGCCTGTCCAGCAAGGACAAGTGGACGATCCGCAACCTCTCGACGACGCGGTCGCTGCTGCAGCGCGCCGCCCGGACGAAGCGCGTCCCGGGCACGGCGGTGAAGCGGCTCTACATCACGGAGTTCGCCTACATCTTCAAGCCCGTCGAGCCGGCGAAGCCGAGCAGCCAGACGATCGCCGACGAGAAGGGCGCGACCTGGCTGAAGTACGCCTGGGACATCGCGAAGCGCAACCAGATCCGCGGCTTCCTCTGGTTCAACGTCCGCGACCCGAAGGCGATCTTCTTCTCCGGCCTCGTGGACGCGAACAACCGCGCGCGTCCGGCGCTCGGCGCCTTCCAGGCGCTGAAGTAGCCGGTCCGCGGCCCGGCGCCGCGACCCCTGGAACGCGACGGGCCCCGGGAGCGACTCCCGGGGCCCGTCGCGTTCCAGGTCAGTCGGCGAGCGCGGCGCTCGGCGGGGACCCGAGCGGCCGGTCGGCGACGGCGGCGCGGCCGGCGGCCTGGCGGGCAAGACGGCGACGGCGCAGCGCGTCGGCGGCGAGGACGGACGCCACGAGCGTCGATTCGGCGCCGCGGGCGGTGGGGGTGGAGGCAGTTCGGACCATGCATCGATGGTCCCGGACGCGCCGCCGTTCGTCGCTGGCCCGCTGTCCAACGACCCGCGCACGTCGTTCGCCGCACGACGAACGTCGTGGCGTCGGCGCCCGCGCCGGCCGGTCCTGCTCAGCGCGGTGGCGCGGCGGTGTCGATCGTGCGCCGGATGCGCTTGGCGGAGACCGCCCCGGGAGCGCCGCCACCCGGTCCCGCGACGACCCGCCGGCCGGCGCCGCCGGCGAGCTGATCCAGTCGCAGCTCCTCGAGCAGCCACGGGACCTCGCGCAGCTCCGTCGGCCGCGGCACCCCACGGGGCCAGGACTCCGAACGGGCGGCGTAGGCGCGCTCGAGCTCGTGGATCGTCGCCATCCGGTCGCGGTCCTGGGCCGCGATGTCGGCCAGCCGCTCCAGGCGTCGCTGGGCGCCCTGCAGGTAGCGCACGACGTCGGGCAGGCGCCGCGGCCCGGCCTCCAGCACGAACCCCGGGTGCACGAGGCGCCGCAGCTGCGCGCCGACGTCGTGGATCGCGTCGCCGAAGCGCTCCGCGGTGGCGGGACGCTGGGCCAGGTCCTCGAGCGTCCGGCGCACGGCGCGCTCGGCGTCGAGCACGCGGACGACCTGGCCCAGCACCTGGCCGGCGGCGGCCGGCAGCCGCTCGCCGATCG
>JALRCL010000395.1 GCA_023268575.1 Patulibacter sp. | reverse complement strand
GAGCCGGACAAGATCCCCACCTTGCGGCCTTTCCGAGCGCCGTCCGGCAAGGAATCACCTCGATCGTCCGTCGACGAACAGGTGTTCGATCGCGTGGGAACGATCCTGCAGCGCCCCTCCTCGAACGGTGAAATCGTCAGTATTCAAGGGGTAAAGGCGGGCTCTAGCGCGGGCGAACACGTGTTCCGCCGGGCGCGCTGGTAGGCCGAAGTGGGCCGCAGGTCCATGAGAGTGGTGCGAAGTGGGGTGAAGTGGGGTATGTTCCCGCCAGCAGGTCGGGCCGGGACGGTTCCTCCCACCGCCCCGGCCCGACCTGCACCGGTCATCTCCGCCGGCCTTCGCTGTGACCGACCTGCAGCTGCAGTCACAGTTCGAGCTCACCCTCGACGCCAAGAACCGCCTGACCATTCCGGCGCGGTTCCGCGATCCCTTCCGGGCCGGCCTCGTCCTCGTGCGCTCCTTCGACGTCCCGGCCATCGGGGTCGAGCCCGCGGCCGACTACCGTGAGTTCGTGCAGCAGTCGCTCGCCGGTCGCCACCCGCTGGACCCCGCCACGCGCGCCATCGAGCGCTCGCTGAACTCGATGGCCACCCCGGCCGAGCTCGACGGCCAGGGCCGCGTGACGATCTCCCCGACGCACCTCGAGCACGCCCGGATCGGCGGCAAGGAGGTCCTGCTCGTCGGCAGCGGCCGGCGCTTCGAGCTCTGGGACCGGGCCGGCTGGGAGGCCTACGCCCCGTCGATGCAGGACGCGATGCTGCAGATCGCCAACGCGATCGGCGGCCAGTCCGGCTTCCCGCCCGCGCCCGGCTTCGGCGCGGCGCCCGGGGCGCAGCCCGGCGGCGCGCCCGGGACCGGGTCCGGCCCGGCGGAGGACTGACCGGTGGCTCGCCGGCGCCCCACCGCGCCCCCCGCACCTGCGACGCCGCCGCCCGCCGAGGCGCCCGACGCCCCGGCGGGTGCCCCGCACCTGCCCGTGCTCGCGGAGGAGACCCTCGAGCTGCTCGACGCCCAGCCCGGCGAGACGATCGTCGACGCGACGTTCGGCGCGGGCGGCCACGCGCGGCTCGTGGCGGAGCGGATCGGCCCGACCGGGACGCTCGTGGTCATCGACCGCGACCCCGTCGCGCTCGCGCTCGCGGAACGCTTCGCCGCCGAGGCGCCCTGCGCCGTGCGGATCGTGGGGGCCCCGTTCGCCGACGCGCTCGAGGGCCTCGCCGAGGAAGGGTTCCAGGCCGACGGGGCGTACTTCGATCTCGGCATGTCCTCGATGCAGATCGACGAGCCCGAGCGAGGCTTCTCCTACGTGCGCGACGCCCCGCTCGACATGCGGATGGGGGAGGGCAGCGCCCAGAGCGCTGCCGAGGTCGTCGCGACGTGCGGCGAGCGCGAGCTGGCGGCCGCCCTGCGCGAGCTCGGCGAGGAGCGCCACGCGTCGCGGATCGCCCGCGCGATCGTGCGCGAGCGCGAGAAGGCCCCGATCGAGACCACCGGCCGGCTCGTCGACGTCGTCACCGACGCGATCCCGACCCCGGCGCGGTTCGCCGGCGGGCACCCGGCCAAGCGGACCTTCCAGGCGCTGCGGATCGTCGTCAACGACGAGCTCGGCCAGATCGACCGCGCCCTGCCCGCCGCCTGGCGGCTGCTGCGTCGCGGCGGCCGGCTCGTGGCCATCAGCTTCCACTCGCTCGAGGACCGCCGCGTGAAGCGGTTCCTCGCCGATCGCGCCCAGGGCTGCATCTGCCCGCCCGACCTGCCGGTCTGCGGCTGCGGCACGGTCGCCGAGGCCGAGCTGCTGACGCGCGGCATCGCGCCGACGCCCGCCGAGCAGGAGCGCAACCCGCGCTCGCGGTCGGCCCGCGTGCGCGCCGCGCGTCGGATCGAGGTGCCCGCGTGAGCGCCGCGCCCGCGCCGCGCCGCTCGGCGCCCGCCGGTCGCCCCGCGCCGGCGACGCGGCCCGCGCTGCGCCCGGTGCCCGGCGGCCGTCCCGGTCCCGGCGGACGCCCCGGCCCCGGGGCGCGCCGTGCTCCCGGTCCCGCGCCGAAGACCCGTCGCGCACCCGCCCCCGCAGCGCCCCGCCGGCCGCCGGCCGGACCCCGGCGCCGTTCCGCTGCGACGCCCGCCGCACCGGCGGCGATGCCGCTCGGCGGTCGCCTGCTGCGCGCCGTCCTGCGCCTGGCGACGCTGCCGCTGCGGCTCGTCGTCCACCTCCTGTCGCGCCTCACGGGCGGTCGCCCGTGGCTGGCGCTCATCCTCCTGCTCGGATGCGGCGTCATCGCGCTGCACGCCAAGACGCTGCAGATCAACCGGACCGTCGCCGAGCGCGAGTCGCGCGTGGCGCGGCTGGAGCGCTCGACCTCGTCGCTGCGCAGCGAGGTCCAGCGGCTCGGCTCGACCGAGCGGGTCACGCGGGCCGGGACGCAGGCGGGGATGATCACGCCCGATCCCGACGGCATCGGCTACGTCGACGCGCGACGGCTGGACCCCGCCCGCGCGGCCGCGGCGCTCGCCGCGCCCTCCGGCACGTGGAAGCCCACGCCGGGGCTCTCGGCGCAGAACGGCGACGACGT
>JALRCL010000394.1 GCA_023268575.1 Patulibacter sp. | reverse complement strand
AGTCGCTTCAACCGGTTGTTGCGGTTGATGACTCGGCGGTAGAGGTCGTTGAGGTCGCTCGTGGCGAAGCGGCCGCCGTCGAGCTGCACCATCGGGCGCAGGTCCGGCGGGATGACCGGGACCGCGTCCAGGATCATCATCTCGGGCTTGTTGACCTGCGAGTAGTACGGCGCGTTCTCGGGGTCGTAGAACGCCGAGAGCACCTTCAGGCGCTTGACGGCGCGCTGCTGCTTCTGGCCCTTGCCGTTCTTGACGAGGTCCTCGAGGTCCTCGCGCTCGTGCTTCAGGCAGATGCCCGGCTGATCGCGGACGTCGAGGTCGGTGCCCGCGAGGCGCTCGGCCTCGGGGTCGCGACGCGGCGCCTCGCGGTCGTACTCCGGCTTGAGCAGCATGAGCTCGCGGATGTGCTCCGCGCCCATGCCGCCGCCGAAGTACTCGCCGTAGCCGTACGGCGAGCCGAAGCGCATCTTCAGCTCGCGGAAGAACGTCTCGTCGGCGATGACGGTCTTCGGGACGAAGTCGTCCTTCTCGATCGCCTTGTCGGTGAACGCCTTCAGCGGCCAGTCCTCGCCCTCGGCGGGCGGGTCGTCGGACGGCTCCTCCTTGTTGGCGAAGAGCTTCCAGACCTCGCGCAGGCGGGCACGCGACTCCTCGTAGTGCGCGCGGAGGTCGTCGATCTCCGCGGTCAGCTGCTTCTTGAGGTCGTTCGTGTGCTTCTTGCGCTCGTCGTCGGTGAGCTTCGCCACGACGAGGTCCAGCGACTCGGCCCAGAGGTGGTCCTCGTCGTCGAACTCGGCCTGCGAGCCGTCCTGCAGGTACTGCGTGCGGACCTCGAGCGCGCGCTCGAGCGTGGAGAGCTCGTCGCGCTCCATCTCGGCGGCCTGGTCGAGGTCCTCCTGGACCTGCGCCTCGAGCTCGGCGAGATCGCGCCAGCGGGCCTCCTGGTCGACCCAGGTGATGATCGACGCCGCGAAGTAGAGGATCTTCTCCAGCTCCTTCGGGGCCATGTCCAGGAGGTAGCCGATGCGGCTCGGGACGCCCTTGAAGAACCAGATGTGCGAGACCGGCGCGGCCAGGTCGATGTGCCCCATCCGCTCACGGCGGACCTTGGAGCGCGTCACCTCGACGCCGCACTTCTCGCAGATGATGCCCTTGTAGCGGACGCGCTTGTACTTGCCGCAGTAGCACTCCCAGTCCTTCGTCGGACCGAAGATGCGCTCGCAGAACAGGCCGTCGCGCTCCGGACGCAGGGTCCGGTAGTTGATGGTCTCCGGCTTCAGGACCTCCCCGGAGCTCCAGGAGCGGATCTGCTTGGAGGAGGCGAGGCCGATCTCGATGGCGTCGAACGTGTTGATGTCGTGCACTGGATTCCGTTTCCAGTCGTGTTCTTGGCGGGGCGTTCGGGGGCGGCACGCGGTCCGTCGGCGAAGCGGTCCCTCGCCCGCCCGGCCCGCCCGCGGTCAGCGGGCGGAGCCGGTGGAGCGAGGGTCGCCGACGGCGTGCCGCCGTCCTACGCCTCGTCCTCCTGCGCCGGCTGCTCGCCCGCGCTCTCCTCGGTGCCGGCCTCGGTGGCCACCGCCACCGCGCCCTCACCCTCGCCCTCGGTCTCGTCCGCCGCGGGCTCGTCGCCCAGGTCGGCGCGAACGCCGCCCAGGTCGATGCCGAGCTCCTCGGCCGCGCGCAGCAGCTCGTCCTCGTCGTCGGCCGCCGCGGTGGCGCCCTCGTCGTGGATCTCGCGCACGTCGAGCGAGAGGGCCTGCATCTCCTTCAGCAGGACCTTGAAGGACTCCGGGACGCTCGGCTCGGCGATGTTCTCGCCCTTGACGATGGCCTCGTAGGCCTTCACGCGGCCGACGGTGTCGTCGGACTTGATCGTGAGCATCTCCTGGAGGG
>JALRCL010000294.1 GCA_023268575.1 Patulibacter sp. | reverse complement strand
GGGCGGAGGGGTGGCCATGCGACGGGGCCGCGTCGGTGCGGCCGCCCGCACCGTACCGGGCACCGGGGCCACGCCCGGCTGGGGCCCCGGGTCGGACCCGGCCCGCGCGGACCGGCTCGTCGGCGTCGCGGGCGGCGGGACCGGCGCGCGGACTCCACGACGGCGCCGCCGCTCGGCCGGCCTCGGGACGCACGGCGAGCGGCTCGCCGGCCGGGAGCGCGGCGTATCGTCCCCCGCGTGCTGCGCGACCGCCGGAACCGGCCGCCCGTCGGCGGCCGCGACCTCGTCGCGGCCGGCCTGTCCCGGCGCCGCGGCCTCGCCGCCGCACCGTCGCGCCGCGGCCCTGCCCGAGCGCCCGCGTGGCTCGGCGTCGGCGTCGCGGCGATGGCGCTCGCGCTGCCTGCCGCCCGCCCGACCGTCGCTGCGGCGGCAACGGCGGCGAGCAAGGAGCGGCAGATCCTCCAGTGCGTGAACCGCGAGCGGACCACGCGGGGGCTGCCGAAGCTCAGGCGCTCCACGCCGCTGACGCGGGCCGCGCGGTTCCACGCGCGACAGATGCGCGCGAAGCGCTTCTTCGACCATCGGGACCCGGCCGGCCGCGGGCCGCTGGAGCGGGTGCGGCGGTACACGACGCGCTTCACGACGGTCGGCGAGAACATCGCCGCCGGCCACGCCTCCGCCGCGGCCACCTGCCGGCAGTGGATGGCCAGCCCCGGCCACCGCGCGAACATCCTGCGGCCCCAGTACCGCGCCCTCGGCGTCGGCTACGCGTCCGGCGGGCGTTGGCGGCACACGTGGGTGCAGGTCTTCGCCGGCTGAACCGCGATCGGCGCCGCGCCGCGCGGTCCCGCCGCTCCGCGCCACCGACGACGACCGGCGGCGGCGCCCGCTCGGCTCGCCGACCGGGCGCACCTCGCGTCCACGATCCGCGTCTCGCCGTACCGCCGACGACCCCGGGGGTCCGACGGACGGCGAGCGCGTCGCCCCGCGAGGCCGGCCGATCCCTACATTTCCCGCATGGCCTCGGTGACCCGACGCGGGAAGAACGGCCGCGCGGGCCGCGGCACGGTCGAGGGGCACATCTTCGAGGCGGTCGAGCGGCTGCTCGCCGCCGGGGAGTCGTTCACCGCCGTCGGCGTCCAGCGGATCGCCGACGAGGCCGGCATCGCACGGTCGAGCTTCTACCTGAACTTCGCCGACAAGGTCGACCTGCTCATGCGGCTCAGCGACGCCGCTACGCGCGACCTCTTCGCGATCGCGGAGGCCTGGGTCGAGGACCGCGACCGCAGCCTCGAGGGCCTGGAGACCGGGATCCAGGAGGTCATCGGCGAGTACCGGGCGCACGCCGGGACCCTGGCCGCGGTGACCGAGGTCGCCGCGTACGACGGCGAGGTCGCCGCGCACTGGCAGGCCCTCGTCGATCGGTTCGCCGCGGTCTGGGAGGACGCGATCGCCGCCGACCAGCGCGCGGGGCGGGCGCCGGCGGACCTCGACGTCCCCGCCACCGTGCGGTTCGTCGCCTGGGGGATCGAGCGGGCCGTCGCGCGGCACATCGCCGACGAGCGGCCGCCGACGGAGGACGCGGCGGTCGCCACCGCGCTGGCGCGCGCCACCTGGGCGGCGTTCTACGCCCGCCGGGCCGACCTGCCCTGAGCCGGGATCCGTCGTCCCGGGCCGCCGCCGCGTTTCGCGGGCGCCGGGGCCTGGGTAGCCCTCCGGCGTGCACGCCCTCTGCCTGAACTGCACCCTCAAGCGCTCCCCCGAGCCGTCGAACACCGGGGATCTGGCCCAGGTGGTGCTCGACGCGCTCGCCGAGCGCGGCGTCACGACCGAGACGATCCGCGTCGTCGACCACCAGGTCGATCCCGGTGTCGTGTCGGAGGCCGTCACCGACGGGGACGCGTGGCCGGCGCTGCGCGAGCGCGTCCTGGCGGCGGACATCCTCATCATCGCCACCCCGACCTGGCTCGGCCAGCCGTCGAGCGTCTCCAAGCGGGTGCTCGAGCGGATGGACGCCTTCCTGTCGGAGACCGACGACGACGGGGTGCCCGTCGCGTACAACCGCGTGGCCGGCGTCGTGGTGACCGGCAACGAGGACGGTGCGCACCACTGCATCGGCGAGGTCGGCGGCGCGCTGAACGACATCGGCTACGCGCAGCCGCCCCAGAACTGGACCTACTGGAACAAGGGCCCCGGTCCGGGGGACGAGGAGTGGTCGACCACCGACGAGAAGGACTGGACGATCAGCACCGCCAAGGCCTGCGCGAGCAACCTCTTCGCCGTGGCGACCGCGCTGGCGGCCTCGCCGATCCCCGCGCCGCCCTCCTGACCCGGGTCCCGGACGGCCGCCGCGCCGTCGACGCTCAGCGGGCCGCCCACGCGAGCACGAGCTCGGCGGTGCGCTCCGGCTCCTCGACGGGGAACCAGTGGCCCGGTCCGGGCAGGCGGACGTAGGAGAACTCGCCGTCGACGTACCGGGCGGAGCCCAGGAGCTGACGCTCGGTGAGGTAGTCGTCGCCGGTGCTGAAGACGCCGAGCGTCGGCACGCGGCAACGGCCCCAGCGGCGGGTCAGCAGCGCGCCGAGGTTCGCCCGGTACCAGTTGATCCCGGCGGTGAGCCGCCCGGGACGCGTGGCGTGGGCGCGCACGTGGTCGAAGCGGGGGTGGGTGCGCAGGAACCGCCGGGCGAGCCGCAGGTCGGACGCCAGCAGCAGCCGCTCGGGCAGCCCGCGAACCTGGAAGAGCAGGACGTAGAGGCCCTTGCGCTGCTGCTCCAGGCCGGCCCAGCGGTACGAGGAGGGGTGCCCGACGGAGAGCGCGACGTGGCGGCGGAAGCGCTCGGGGTGCGCGATCGCCGCCATCCACGAGATCATCGCCCCCCAGTCGTGGCCCACGAGCGTGACCGGCTCGGTGATCCCGCGGGCGTCGAGCACCTCGAGCACGTCGGCGACGATCCGGTCCACGGCGTAGCGGCCGACCCCCTCGGGCGCGTCGGACGCGCCGGCGGAGCGCTGGTCGTAGCGGACGACGCGGTGCCCGGCGGCGACGAGCCGCGGGACGATGTCGTCCCACATCGTCCGGTCGTCGGGGAACCCGTGCAGCAGGACGATCGGGTCCCCGTGGCCGACGTCCTCGACGACGAGCGCGACCCCGTCGGAGGTGCGGACGGTCGTCGTCTCGTCGGTCACGGTGGCCATGGCCGCACGCTAGCCGAACAGGGTGTTCGGCGTGCGCGGCCGCGCACGGGTCGCTCCGGGGCGATGCGCGGGAGGTCGCGATGCGCCGCGCCGGCGCCGGCGCCCGGTGCTCAGCGGCGCAGGAGCCGCACGACGTGGTCGAGCACCGGCTCGAGCACCGGCAGCGCCTCGCCGGTGGCCTTCGGCGTGCCCGGCAGGTTCACCACGAGCGTCCGGCCCCGGGCCGCGGCGACGCCGCGCGACAGCGGCCACGCGTGGGTGTGCTCGCGCGCCGCGAGCCGCAGCGCCTCGGCGATGCCCGGCACCTCGCGGTCGCACGCCTCGAGCGTCGCCTCGGGGGTGACGTCGTCGAGGGTCATCCCCGTGCCGCCGGCGGTGAGCACGACGTCGACGGCGAGCTCGTCGGCGAAGCGGGTGATCGCGGCGGCGATCGCCGCGCGGTCGTCCCGGACCCGCTCGGCG
>JALRCL010000286.1 GCA_023268575.1 Patulibacter sp. | reverse complement strand
CTCGGCGCGGGCGTCGCGCCGCGCGCGGGCCGCGCGCCGACGCTCCCGCTGCGCGCGTCGACGCGCCCGATCCCGGACCCGTCCCCGGGCCTGCTCGCGACGGCGCGCCGCGGCGGCCGACGCGCGACCGTCGCCGCCGCTGTCGTCGCCGAGCGGCGTCCCGGTGCGCGGCGGTGGATCGGCGGGCGGCGGCGCGGTCGGGGCGGTCGCGGTTGGGACCGACGTCGCCGGGTCGCCGCTCGCGTCGGGCGTCGCCGCGGGGTCGGCGGGTGCGCCGGCGCTCACCGCAGCGGCGCCCGCCGACGTGCCGGTCGCCGGCGTCGCCGCGGCGGGTCCCGTTCGCGTCTCCGCGTCCGGGGCGGGGCCCGATCCGACGGCCGGGACGCTCGACGCGCTCTCCGACCGGCCCGCGTGGCGCGCCGGTCGGTCCGCCGCCGCGGCTCCGCGCGCGCTCGCCGACCCGCCGGCGAACGACGGCGGGACGCTCGACAGGCGCGGGGTCGGCGTGGCGGCGCGCGTCGACGCCGCCGCCGACACCAGCGCGACGCTGGTCGCCAGCACGACGGCCGTTCCGCGGGAGCGGCGACGGCTCGGGCTCATCGGGTCGCTCCCGCGTCGGTGATCGGGGGGTCGGCGATCAGTCGCGGGTAGGCCGTCCCGTAGCCGGGCTGCGGCCCCTGCTGCCGGCACGGCGGGCGGGCCACGTCGCGACCGGTCGTGCGGAACACGTAGGCGACGATCACGTCGACGAGCCCCCCCGGGTCGGTCTCCGTCGGGGGCGCGGGGTCGTCGCCGTCGCACCCGGCCGTCGACAGCGACTCCAGTCCGCGGGCGAGCTCGTCCATGCCGCCCGGTCGCACGTAGGCGTTGCGGCGGCTCATCCCGAACGGGCGCCGCTGGAAGCTCAGGCCCTCGGGCGAGAGCGTCTGCGCGACGCGCAGGTAGTTCAGCTGCGGTCGCCGGCCGGTCTCCGTCGGCGCGCGGCCCTGCGTCGCGGCCGTGACGTTGCCGAGGAACGAGGTCAGGTCGCGCCGGACCACCGCCAGGTGCCGGATCGCCGGGTCCACCGTGCGCAGGAACGGCTGCAGCGCGTCGAGCAGCACGGGCAGGTCCTGGAGCGTGCGCCCCAGCGCCGGCAGCCCGCGGCGCGACGCGGTGATCGTCGGGTCCAGGCGCCGCAGCAGGCCCTCCAGCTCGGGGCTGAGCCGCCGGAGCGCCGCGAGCGCCGGACCGAGCTCGTCGGCCACCGGGCCCAGCCGGCGCAGGGTCGGCGTCCGCCGCCGCGCCAGGGCGGTGATCGGCGGGAGCGTCGCGGCGACCTCGCGCTCGAACCGCGGCAGGCGCCGGAACAGCTCGGCGAGGCCCGCGTCGCGGCGCGCGATCGCGGAGAACGCCTGATCGGCCGAGGAGACGAGCCCCCGGAGGTCGCCGTCGCGCGCCGCGAGCGCGCCGAAGACGCGGCCCGTCCCGTCGACCGCGCGGCGGACGGCGAGCTGCTGGGCGTCGAGCGTGGCCATCAGCCGGTCGGTCTCCTCGACGAAGCCGGGCAGCTCGGCGAAGCTCGCGCTGATGTCGGCCGCGCGTCCGTCGATCGCGCGCGACTGCGCCTGCATCCAGGTGCGGAACGCCTGCCGGGTGCGGGGATCGAACGTCGACAGGATCTCGTCGAGCTCGACGGTCGGCTCGACGGCGGAGGCCCGCAGCGCTCCGCCGTCCGGCAGCATCCCGCCGGGGGCGCGCCGGTTCGGCGCGAGCTCGAGGTACGTCTCGCCCAGCAGCGTCTTGGACCGCAGCACCGCCCGGGTCGCTCGCGGGATCGGCGCGTAGCGCGCGTCGATCTGGACCGTCGCGAGCGTCCGGTCGTCGGACCCCGGCTGCAGCCGCACGACCTTGCCGACGTTCACGCCGGAGATCCGCACGTCGGCGGTCGTGGCCAGCTGCGTGGCCTCCGGGACGAGGACGGTGAAGCGGTAGCCCTTCGGCGACAGCGGCACCGGCCCGCCGAACGACACCCACAGGAAGAGCAGGGCGGAGAAGCTCGACAGGGCGAAGACGATCATCGCCACGAGCTGCGGGATCGTCGGTCGACGCTTGATCATCGGTTGATCCCCTTCGCGTCCGGCGTGCCCGCGCACGTCGCGTCGAAGCTCGGCGCGTTGAGCAGCCGCAGGAGCGTGCCGACCGTCGGGTTGCGCTTCGTGAGGTCCTCGGCGAAGGAGAGCGCGCCGCAGGGGAGGTAGAGCAGCCCGCGGCGGTAGGCGCCGACGCCGTCCTGGGCGTTGAGCGCCGAGGCGGTGTTGTGCGCCGCCCACGGCAGCGAGAAGAGGTAGCTCTGGCCGGTGGCGCCGTCGCCGGGCGGATCGAACGCCAGCATGTCGGTCAGCACGACGAAGACCTGGATCACGCGGTCCAGCGCCGGCGCGGCGCCCGCCAGCCGGGCCGCCGCGGGCGCCAGTGCGCGCGTCGTGGGCTGGGCCTCGCGACTGAACGGCCGCAGCTCGTCGCGCAGCGACGGCACCGTCGCGCGCAGGAACGGCCGCAGCTCCCGCAACGCGGTCGGCAGCGCCCGGGCGGCGGGACGGATCCGCGGAACGCCGCTGCGCAGCGCCGTGGCCAGGTCGCCGCCGGAGCGCAGCGCGGCGGTGGTGCTGCGCAGCGCGCCGGGGAACCGCTGCAGCGTCCGGCCGAGGTCGTCGCTCTGTCGCGCGAAGCGCCGGAAGACGTCGGCGTTGGCCCGCACGAACGTCGCGATCTGGTCGTCCCGCCGGCCGAGCTCGTCGGCCACCAGCGAGAGGTTGCGCACGAGCCGCCGCAGCTGGCCGCTGCGGCGCGCGACCAGGCGGGTGGCCTGCGCGGCGTGCGCGCTCAGGGGCGTGAGCCGCCGCAGGTCCCGCGCGAGGGCCCGGCCACCGGCGTCCCGCAGCGCCACGCCGGCCTGGGAGAGCAGCGACGCCAGCGCGATCCGCGTGTCACCGTCGAGGCTGGCGAGGATCTCGTCGAGGTTGACGTCCGGCTCGGTGGCGGCGGTCGAGAGCTCGCTCCCGCTGGGCAGCGGCGGGCCGTCGGCGCCGGGGTCGAGCTCGACGACCATGTCCTTCAGGCCGGTCTTCGGTCGCAGGAGCAGCGTCGCGTCGCGGTGGATGCGGTCGCCGTACTGCGGGTCGATCCGCAGGTCCAGCACCGCCGCGCCGCGGTCGAGCCGCACGCCCGCCACGTCGCCGACCGAGATCCCGGAGATCGTCACCGCCTGCCCCTGCCCGGGCATGACGCCGGGCGCGGAGGAGAACCGCGCGCTGAGCCGGTAGTGGTCCACGCCGACGAACGGCATCCAGCTGGGCGGCGTGGCGTTCTGGTGGGCCACGATGTAGCCCCCGACGGTCAGCCCGAGAACCATCAGCAGCACGACCCAGACGCCCTGCAGGCCGTGCATCCGCAGCTGGCGCCTCACCGTCCGACCTCCGCCGGCGGCGTCGACACGAGCTGCGGCGCCGGCGGGGCCGCAGCGCCGGGGCGCGAGCCGTCCGCGGGACCGCGCGACGCGGGCCCGTTCACGTCGGGGACCGGGTTGCGGTCGCAGGGCCGGTCGCGCCGCAGCGGCGGCGCGACGCCGGCGAACGCGGGGCTCGAGAACTGCGGGCGCACGGCCGACGTCGAGCGCGACGAGCGCCCGGTGGTGCTCGAGTTGCCGCTGCGCAGCAGCCGGTCGCTGCTGGCCGCGCCGAGGCGCATCAGGAAGCCGTTGCCGTCGAAGAACTGGGTCTCCGACGCCTGGCCGACCATCCCGTACCAGAGCTCCTTGTAGCTCTCCGCGCCGGACGAGAGCTGACCGTCCTGGACTCGCAGGTTGGCGGTCGGGATCAGCACGTCGTTCGCGCAGCGCGCCAGCGCGGCACCGCGACCGACCGTCCGGCGCCCCGCGTGGGTCACGCGGGCGAGGTCGGCGACCGTCGGGGCGAGCTGCCGGCTGAGGCCGCCGAGCTCGCGCGCGCCGAGCAGCGGCCGCGCCTGCGCCAGCCACGGCCGCGCGGCCTGGATCGCCGCCGGGACCTCGTCGAATCCGACCGCCAGTTCGCGGGCGAGCGCGCGCGTCCCGGGCAGCACGGCGCGGAGCCGGCGCAGGGGCGCCCGCCCCTCGCGGCCGACCCGGGCCAGCTCGCGGACGGTCCCGCGCAGGCCGGCGGCGTGCAGCGCCGTGGTGGCGACCGTCGCGTCGAAGTCGCGCACGAGCGCGGTGAGCGCCGCCTGATCGCGGGCGAGGCCGCGGGCCGCCGCGCCGAACCCGCGCAGCATCCGGGGCAGGTCGCCGGGTGTCTGCCCGCGCAGCGCGTCGGCCACGATCGTCCCGTCGCGCAGCGCCAGCGGGGCCGTGCGCAGCCCCTCGTTGAGGGCCTGGCCCCCGGTGAGCCCGCGCACCATCGGCGCCTGGGTCGCGTCCTCCTCCGGCGTCGGGCGCGACCCGAGCGCCGTCCCGAGCCCCTGGAGCGTCTGCTGCAGGCCGGAGCGCGCGTCGCCGCGCAGGGTGCCGAGCGCCTGGTCCAGCTGGACCGGGACCGCGCTCTGGGCGACCGGCAGCGTCCCGCCGTTGGGCAGCGCCGGGCTCCCCGGGCGACCGGGCTGCAGGTCGACGTAGAAGTTGCCCTCGAGGAACAGCCGCGGGCGGATCTTGACCTCGGCGTCCCGGCGGATGGGCTTCGCGGCGCGGTCGTCGATCCGCAGCGTCAGGTCGGCCAGGTGCGTCTTCCGGTAGCGCCCGACGGCGACGACCTTGCCGACGGCGACCCCGGCGACCCGGACCGGCGCGCCGGGCACGACGAGGTTCGCGCTCTCCACCACGGCGTGGACCTCGTAGTGCCGCGCCAGCGGGTTGGCCTTCGTGAACACGAAGTACACGACGACCGCCGCGAGCAGCAGCACGAGGACCCCGGCCTTCACGTCGCCGATCCGCTCCGTCCAGACGCCGCGGGTGGTCTGCGCCATCTCAGCGGCCCTCCCGGATCCCGGTCCGGCCGGGCGCGAACCGGCCCGTGGCCTCGGTGCCCGTGCCCTGGAGCCCCGGGACGCTGCCGATCATCGTCCGCCCGGTCGCGTAGCCCTCGCGGCCGGCCTCGCACTCGCGGGGCTGGCCCGGCCCCGCCGTGTTGGGGTAGGGGTTGCTGTGCAGGTAGCTGTCGGAGCGCTGGACCGGCGGCAGGGGCGAGGCGCTGTCGGCGGGGCGCGCCGACGGCCCGGCCTCGCTGCCGGCCACCTGCGTCGGCAGGAGCACCGAGAAGCGCAGCATCGACCCGATCGCGTCGCTCTCGGAGAACGCCGCGGCGAGGTTGCGCACCAGCAGGCCGCCGTAGTTGCAGATCGTCTGCGCGGGCGCGAGGAACGAGGTGAGCGGCCCGGCACCGTCTGCGGAGCGGCGCAGCTGCAGCAGGCCGTTGGTGAC
>JALRCL010000218.1 GCA_023268575.1 Patulibacter sp. | reverse complement strand
ATCGGACTCGTCCGCGACGCGGCCCGCGAAGGACCGCGACGTGGCTTCACCGCTGCGCGACAGTGCCGGGCTCTCACCGGACTTCGCTGGGTTCCACGTGCCCCGTGATCGGGGTCGGACCAAGGTAGGCCGGGCCCCGGACGGAACGATCCGCCGGGAAGGACGCCCTGCATCTCGCCCCTTCGTCGCGCTGGGCCGCTCGTCCGGCGGGCACGTCCGGAGGCGATCTCGTCCGTTCGGGACGCGGCCCGTTCGTCGGGCTCTCCGACGGTCGGGACGCGCCACGCGTCGCGCGCGCGTCAGGATGGACAGAATGTCGACGGGCCCCCGGTGCCGGAGGTGCCCCGCCCTCGAACCGGACGCCCTCATCGATGCCTGAGCCAGACGCCCTCGCCGCCGACTTCGACCCGGTCACCACGGAGGCGTGGCTGAAGGCCGCCACGGCGAAGCGCAAGCCCTCGCCCGACGATCCGCCGCCGCCGACCGAGGTCCCGCACGGGACGACGGAGGACGGCCTGCCGGTGCGCTGGCTCTACACCCCCGCCGACGCGCTCGCCCCGGATCCCGGCGGCGTGCCCGGACGGGCCCCGTTCGTGCGCGGCGTCGGGCCCGCCGGCGAGGACGAGCCGGCGTGGCAGATCCGCCAGGCGCAGACCGCGCCCGCCCGTCGCGACGCGCGCAGCGCGATCCTCGAGGACCTCGAGGGCGGCGCGACCCAGATCGGCCTGCGCCTCGACCGCGCCGCCCGCGAGGGCCACGCCCCCGGCAGCGACGCGTTCGCCGCCACGCGTGGCCGCGACGGCGTGATGCTCTCGACCGCCGACGACGTCAGCGAGACGCTCGACGGGGTCTACGTCGACCTCGCGCCGGTCGCGCTGGAGGCGGGCGCCCAGGCCGTGCCCGCCGCGGCCCTGCTGCTCGCCGCGCTCGCGCGCACCGGCAAGCCCGCCGCCGCCGCGCTGCGGATCGACCCGCTCGGCGCGCTGGCCGCCGAGGGCGCCCTCGGCCGCGAGCCGGCGGACGCCGTCGCCGAGGCGGGCCGGGTCGCGGCGGAGGTCGACGGCCGCTGGGGCGCCGACGGCGTCGTGGCCCTCGCCGTCGACACCCGCGCGCACGCGAACGCGGGCGCGACCGCGGTGCGCGAGCTCGCGATCGCGATCGCGACCGGCGTCGCCTACCTGCGCGCCGCCGAGGCCGCCGGCCTGGCGCCCGAGCGCGCCGCCGCCCAGATCGAGTTCACGCTCGCCGTCGGGCCGAACCAGTTCGAGGAGATCGCGAAGCTCCGCGCCGCCCGCCGGCTGTGGGCACGCGTGCTCGAGCTCAGCGGCGTGGACGCCGACGCGCGGCGCTCGCCGACCTACGCTCGCACGAGCGACCGGATGCTCGCCGGCGTCGACCCGTGGACGAACATGCTGCGCGCGACGACCGCGGGCTTCGCCGCCGCGGTCGGCGGCGCGGACGGCCTGACGGTCGCGCCGTTCGACACCGTCGTCGCCGACGCCGTGGGCGCGGCGGGTCCGGGCCCCCTCGGGCGCCGGATCGCGCGCAACACGCAGCTCATCCTCCAGGAGGAGTCGGGCCTGCGGCGCGTCGCCGATCCGGCGGGCGGCTCGTGGTACGTCGAGTCCCTGACCGACGAGCTGGCCCGTGCGGCGTGGGAGAAGCTGCAGGCGATCGAGGCCGCCGGTGGTGCGCTGGCCGTCCTCACCGACGGCTCGTGGGCCGCGGAGCTCGCCACGGCCGCCGACGCCCGCGAGCAGCTGCTGCGGACCCGGCGCCGCGACCTCACCGGCGTCAACCAGTTCCCGCTGCTCGGCGACGACAAGGTCCATCCGGACCCCGTGGACGCCGACGCGCTCGTGGAGCGCGAGGTCGCCCGGCTCGCCGAGCGCCCCGCGCTCGACGGCGCGCTGGAGTCGCGCGTCCGCGACGCGGCCGCCTCCGGCGAGGGGCTGCTGCAGGCGCTCGTCGACGCCGCCGAGGCCGGTGCCCGGATCGACGAGCTCGCCGCGTGGACCGGGTCCCGACCCGCCGCGGGCGCCGGCCTGCCGGTCCGCCGCGACGCCGAGCCCTTCGAGGCGCTGCGCCGCGAGGCCGCCGCGCACGCCGCGGGCGCCGGCGGCGACGCCGCGCTCGACGAGACCGTCGTCTCGCCCACGGGGCCGTCGGTGTTCCTCGCCTGCCTCGGCGCGCTGGCCTCGCACAGCACCGCCGCGACCTGGGCGACGAACTTCCTCGGCGTCGGTGGCCTGGCCGCGCGCCAGTCGCCGCCGCTGACCTCGGCCGAGGCGGTCGAGCAGGCGTGGCGGGAGGCCGGCGAGCTGCCGGTCGCCGTCGTCGCGCACGGACGCGAGGAGTCCGACCAGGGCATCCGCCACACGACCGACACGCTGCGCGGGCTCGGCGTGCGGACGATCCTCCTGGCCCAGGCCGACGACGAGCGCGCGACCGCGCTCGGCGCCGACGCCGGGTTCCGGGACGGCGTCGACATGGTCGCGGTGCTGCGCGCCGCGCTGGACGCCGTGACCGGGGCCTCCCCCACGAACGACCACGACGACGCGGAGGCGGCACGATGAGCGCGATCCCCGACCTGACCGGCGCGACCCTCGGCGACGTCGAGCAGGAGCCGGTCGACCGCCCGACGATCGAGGCCGCCGCGACCGCGGCGTCCGGCCGGCCCGCCGAGGAGCTCCGCTTCCCGGCGCCGGAGGGCATCACGCTCGAGCCCGGCTACGGCTCCGCCGACGTCGCGGGACTCGACTTCCTCGACACCCGCCCGGGCTTCCCGCCGTACCTCCGCGGGCCGTACCCGACGATGTACGTCAACCAGCCGTGGACCGTGCGCCAGTACGCCGGCTTCTCCACGGCCGAGGAGTCCAACGCCTTCTACCGGCGCAACCTCGCGGCCGGCCAGAAGGGCCTCTCGATCGCCTTCGACCTGGCCACCCACCGCGGCTACGACTCCGACAACCCGCGCGTGGCGGGCGACGTCGGCATGGCCGGCGTGGCGATCGACTCGATCCTCGACATGCGGACGCTGTTCGACGGCATCCCGCTGGACAAGATGTCCGTGTCGATGACGATGAACGGCGCGGTGCTCCCCGTGCTGGCGCTCTTCATCGTCGCCGGCGAGGAGCAGGGCGTCCCCGCCGAGCAGCTGACCGGAACGATTCAGAACGACGTTCTGAAGGAGTTCATGGTCCGCAACACCTACATCTATCCGCCGGCCCCGAGCATGCGGATCATCTCCGACATCTTCGCGTTCACCTCGCAGGAGATGCCGAAGTTCAACTCGATCTCGATCTCCGGCTACCACATGCAGGAGGCCGGGGCCTCGGCCGACCTCGAGCTCGGGTACACGATCGCCGACGGCATCGAGTACATCCGCGCCGGCCTGGACGCGGGCATGAAGGTCGACCGCTTCGCCCCGCGGCTCTCGTTCTTCTGGGCGATCGGCATGAACTTCTTCATGGAGGTCGCGAAGATGCGGGCCGGGCGCCTCATCTGGGCGAAGCTCCTGCGCGAGCAGTTCCAGCCGGAGAACGCGAAGTCGCTCTCGCTGCGCACGCACTGCCAGACCTCGGGCTGGTCGCTCGCGGCGCAGGACGTCTACAACAACGTCGTGCGAACCTGCGTGGAGGCGATGGCCGCCACCCAGGGCCACACCCAGTCGCTGCACACGAACGCCCTC
>JALRCL010000159.1 GCA_023268575.1 Patulibacter sp. | reverse complement strand
TCCTCGATGAGCTCGGCGAAGCGCCGTTCGATCGCTACGCGGCGGACCTTCTGCGTCGCGGTCAGCTCGCCGTCCTCGTGGTCGAGCTCCTTGTCCAAGAGCGCGAAGCGCTTCACCTGCTCGACCTGGGCCAGGTCGCCGTTGGCCTCGTCGACGACGTCCTGCAGCAGCGCCCGGACCTCCGGGCGGCGCGAGAGGTCGGCGTAGGTCGTGTACGAGACGCCGTGGCGGCCGGCCCAGTCGCCGACGGTGTCCTGCTCGATCCCGATCAGCGCGACGAGGAACTTCCGCCGGTCTCCGACGACGATCGCCTCGCGCACGAACGGCGAGACCTTCAGCCGGTTCTCGACCTCGGACGGGGAGACGTTCTTGCCGCCCGCGGTGATGATGATGTCCTTCTTGCGGTCGGTGATCCGGAGGTGGCCGTCGGCGTCCAGCTCGCCGACGTCGCCGGTGCGCAGCCAGCCCTGCTCGTCGATCGCGGCCCGCGTGGCCTCGGGGTCGTCGAGGTAGCCGAGGAAGACGCCGGCCGAGCGGGTGAGGATCTCGCCGTCGTCGGCGATCCGGACCTCGCTGCGGGGGCAGGCGACGCCGACGGTGCCTATCCGGACGTCGCCGGCCGGGGTGCTCGTCGCGATCGCGGTGTTCTCCGTCTGCCCGTACGCCTCGCGGACCGGGATCCCGATCGCCCACAGCGCCTCGAGGATCCGCGGCGAGATCGGCGCCGCGCCGGAGAGGGCGTGGCGCACGCGGCGCAGGCCGAGCCGGTCGCGCAGCGCGCGGTGCACGAGCGCCTCGGCGACGAGCTCGCGGGCCCGGTCCGTGGGCCCGCTGCGTCCCGCCCGCCGCCGTGCCGCGGCGCGATCGCGGACGGCGGTCAGGCGCGCGTAGAGCGTGCGCTTGAGCCACGAGCTGTCGGCGATCCGCGTCTCGATCCCCGCGTGGAGCTTCTCCCACACGCGCGGCACGCCGAGGAAGAACGTCGGCTGGACCTCGCGGAGGTCCTCGACGAACGCCTCGCCGCCCTCGCCGAAGCTCACGACGTAGCCCGAGTGGAGGTTGCCGACCACCGACAGCAGCCGCTCGGCGACGTGGCAGAGGGGCAGGTAGGAGAGGAGCTCGTCCCGCGACGTCGCCGGGTAGAGCTCGGCGAAGACGCGGCCGGCCGCGTCGAGGTTCGCGTGGCTCAGCAGCGCCCCCTTCGGCGGGCCGGTCGTGCCCGACGTGTAGACGACGATCGCCGGGGCGGCGCGGTCCAGCGCGGCGACGGCGGACTCGAGCGCGACGCTGTCGGCGGCCGGATCGGCGTCCGGGGCCTCGAGCGCCGACCACGCCACGACCCCCGGGGCGGAGAGGTCGACGCCGCGCGGGTCGACGACGACGATCGCGCGCAGCTCGGGCAGCCGGTCGCGGACCTCGAGCGCCTTGTCGAGCTGCTCCTCGTCCTCGGCGACGAGGACGCTCGTGCGCGAGTGGGCGAGGAGGTACTCGACCTCGGACGCGGGGGAGGTCGGGTAGATCCCGACGGTCATCGCGCCGAGCGCCTGGACGGCGAGGTCCACGAGCGGCCACTCGATCCGGTTCTCGGCGTGGATCGCGACGCGGTCGCCGGCGGCGACGCCGAGGCGCGTCAGGCCGGCCGCGACCGCGGCGACGCGCCGGGCGTACGCGGCCCAGGTCGTCTCGCCCCACAGGCCGTGGTGCTTCTGGCGCAGCGCGACGCCGTCCGGCGTCGCGGCCGCGCGGTGCAGGAGCAGGCCGGGCAGCGTGCCGGGGCCCGCGCCCGGCTCGACGGCCGGCGTCGGCGCCGTCGCCGCGTCGCCGGCGACGCTCACGCGGCCGCTCCGAGGTAGGCCTCGACGACGCGCGGGTCGGCCTGGATCTCGGCCGGGGTGCCGCTGGCGATCCGGCGCCCGAAGTCCAGCGCGGTGACGCGGTCCGCGAGGTCCATCACGAGGTGCATCTCGTGCTCGACGAGGAGCATCGCCAGGTCGAGCTCGCGGCGGACCTCCAGGAGGTAGCGCGCCATGTCCTCGGTCTCCTCGAGGTTCATCCCCGCGACCGGCTCGTCGAGCAGGAGGAGCTTCGGCTCCATCGCCAGCGCGCGGCCGAGCTCCAGGCGCTTCTGCAGGCCGTAGGGCAGGAGGCCCGCGGGGCGGTGGCGGTGGGCCTCGAGCTCCAGCAGCTCGACGATCCGCTCGACCGCCTCGCGGTGCTCGAGCTCCTCGCGCCGCGCGCGCCCGAGCCACAGGGCGCCGGTGAGGAACCCGGTCCGCATCAGGTGGTGGCGGCCGAGCATGAGGTTGTCGACGACCGACAGCGCGGTGAAGAGCCCGAGGTTCTGGAACGTCCGGGCGACGCCGAGCCGCGCGATCCGCGCGGGCCGCAGGCCGCGGAGGTCCTGCCCGTCGAAGCGCAGCTCGCCCTCCTGCGGGCGGTAGACGCCGTTGATGCAGTTGAAGATCGAGGTCTTGCCGGCGCCGTTGGGGCCGATGACCGCGTGCAGCTCGCCCGGTGCGACCTCGAGGTCCACGCCGTCCAGCGCGGTCACGCCGCCGAAGCGCAGCGTCACGCCGCGCAGCGCCAGCAGCGGCTCGCGCTCGCCCTGGGGCGCGGGGCTCATGCCGCCCACCGCTTGCGCCGCCGGTAGGACTTCACGTCGCGGAACGAGCGTCGTGCCTCGCCGTCGGCCGCGCCGATGCCGAGGTAGAACTCCTGGATGTCGCGGTCGTCGCGCAGCGCGTCGGCCGCCCCCTCCTTCACGACCCGACCGGTCTCCAGCACGGTGCCGCGGGTGGCGATCGACAGCGCCATCGTCGCGTTCTGCTCGACGAGCAGGACCGTCGTGCCCTGGGCGTTGAGCGCCACGACGATGTCGCGGATCTGCTCCACGATCCGGGGCGCGAGGCCGAGCGACGGCTCGTCGAGGATGAGCAGCTGGGGCGAGGCCATGAGCGCGCGGCCCATCGCGACCATCTGCTGCTCGCCGCCGGAGAGGTAGCCGGCGGTCTGGTCGCGCCGCTCGGCGAGCTTCGGGAAGAGCTCCATCACGCGGTCGTAGGCCTCGCGGGCCTCGCTGCGCGAGCGGGTGAAGCCCCCGGCGCGGAGGTTCTCGTCGACGGTCATCTCGGCGAAGACCCGGCGGCCCTCCATCACCTGGGCGACGCCGCGGCGGACGATCGCCGGCGGCTGGCGGCCGGAGATCCGCTCGCCGTCGAGCAGGACCTCGCCCTTCGTGATCCGGCCGCGGTGCACGTCGAGCAGGCCGGTGATGGCGCGCAGGAGCGTCGTCTTGCCCGCGCCGTTGGCGCCGAGGAGGGCGACGATCGACCCGCGCGGGACGTCCAGCGAGACCCCGCGGAGGACGAGCACGACGTCGTCGTAGACGACCTCGAGCCCGC
>JALRCL010000112.1 GCA_023268575.1 Patulibacter sp. | reverse complement strand
CGGCACCGTGCCGCTGGAGCCCCGTGGCTATCGCGTCGAGCTGCGGGTGCCGGAAGCCGACGCGATCTTCGCCAACACCGACGTGCGCGCCGCCGGCGTGTCGATCGGCAAGGTCGAGACGGTCGAGCGCGCGGGCCGCGGCGCCCGGCTCGTGCTCGAGCTCGACCCGGAGTTCGCGCCGCTGCGTGCGGGCGCGCGGGCCATCGTCCGCAGCAAGTCGCTCCTGGGGGAGGCCTACGTCGAGGTCGCCCCGGGTCCGCCGGACGCCCGCGCGATCGCCGACGGCGGACGACTGCCGGCAGCCAACGTCCAACGGGCCCAGAAGCTCGACGACGTCCTCCAGACCTTCGCGCCGGCGGTCCGGGACGAGTACCGACGGCTCGTGGCCGGGTTCGCGACCGCCGTCGACGCTCGCGGTAGTGCGATCAACCGAACGCTCGGGCACGCCGAGCCGTTCGCGGCCGGTGTCGGGTCGATGGTCGACGAGCTCGCCCGCCAGCAGCAGCCCCTCAGCGAGGCGATCGCCGGCGGCGCGGAGGTCCTCGGGGTCCTCGGGCGTCGCAGCACGACCCTGCAGGAGGCCGTGACGTCCTCCCAACGGGTGCTGACGCAGCTCGCCCGGCAACCGACGGACCTCCGCGCGACCTTCGCTGCGCTGCCGACCTTCCTCGACCGCCTGCGACGCGGGACCGACGAGCTGGCCGCAGCCGCGCCGGAGCTGCAGCGCGCGACGCGCTCGCTGCGCCCGACGGTGCCGCTCCTGCGGCCGGCGCTGCGCTCGCTGATCGACGACACGCCGGTGTACCGCGAGGCGTTCGGGCGCCTGCCGTCGCTGATCGACGCCGGGACCGGTGCGGTCCCCGAGCTCACGAAGCTCCTGCAGGCCGCCGGTCCGGCGCTCGACCCGCTCTACCTCGGCGCACGGCAGCTGATCCCGCTCGTCGACTTCACCGCCACGCTGCGCAACGAGATCGTCGGGGCGCTGTCGAACGTCTCGTCGATGGCCAACGGCCAGATGGAGTACAAGGGCGGCCTGGTCCGCAGCTATGCGACCGCGGGCCTGACGGCCTGGAACGAGATCGTCGGCGGCTGGACGAAGAAGCTCCCCACCAATCGTCCGAACCCGTACCCCGCGCCGGGCAGTGCGCGCGACATCGCCAGCGGGGGCCTGAAGGCCTTCGACTGCCGGCACACCGGCAACGCCCTGATCCTGCCGCCGCTCGGCACCGGGGTCCCCCCGTGCGTCACGCAGAAGCCGTGGACGTTCGACGGCCGGACGGCGCACTACCCCCGGTTGCTGCTCGCCAAGCCGTGAGCGGGGGCCACGCCGATTCACGGCCGATGAACGTCCCGGTTGGGACGCTCGGCCGGTCTGACAGCAGCAGAAAGCGACGGAGGATGTACGACACGATCATCGTCGGTGCGGGCCACAACGGCCTCACCTGCGCCGCGTACCTGGCGAAGGCCGGGAAGAAGGTCCTCGTGCTCGAGGCGCGGGACGTCGTCGGCGGCCTCGCCTGGACGATGGAGATGCCCAACGCTCCGGGGTTCAAGGTCAATCCGTGCTCGGCCGAGTTCCTGCTCACGGGGTGGGAGCCCTCGGTCGACTCGCAGCTGGAGCTGCACAAGCACGGTCTGCGGTGGGTCTACCCCGAGACGTTGATCACGTGGCTGGGACCGGACGGCCAAACCGTGCCGTACTGGCGCGACCGCGATCGCCTGATCGGCGAGATCCGCCGGTACTCGCGCAAGGACGCGGAGAACTACGGCAAGCTCGTGGACGAGATCACCACGACGCTGATGACGATCATGCCCTACCTCCAGGGCAACCCCGTCCGCCCGAAGCCGTCGGCGGTGCTCGAGATGGTCGCCACGGCGGCCCGGCAGCGCAAGCGCCTCAAGCGCGGCGCGCGGGTGATGCTCTCGTCGATCGAGACGATCTGCGAGGAGTACTTCACGCGGGACGAGGTCAAGGTCCCGCTGGCGACCTACTCGCTCGGGAGCTTCTCGCCGATCTGGGAGACGGGCAGCGGTCTCCATCTCGCGCTGCTGGCCGGCCTGCACGAGTGGGGCGTCCGGCACCCCGTCGGCGGCACCGGGGCGTTCACCCAGGCGCTGGCCGCCTGCGTCACGGCGCACGGGGGCGAGGTGCTCGTCAACGCGAAGGTCGAGGAGATCGTGATCCAGGGCGGTCGGGCGCGGGGCGTGCGGCTCGTCGACGGCCGCGAGTTCCACGCCGCCGACGTCATCGGCGCCGTCGATCCGATCACGCTGCTGACGAAGCTCCTCGATCCGGTCCACGTGCCGGACGACGCGTTGGCGGAGGTCCGCGGCCTCTCGACGCTGCGCGCCAACATGTCGCAGTTCAAGATCGACGGCGCGCTGTCGCGCCGGCCGCGCTACCCCGGCTACGACGAGGGACGCGAGGACAGCGCCCTCTCGGGCATGACGCTCTGTCCCGACATGGCCTACCTCAAGCGCTCCGCGCACCTGGCGCTGACCGGGAACTTCGGCGACGAGATCCCGATCCAGCACGTCCAGTCGTCGATGGACGACCGGACCCTCGTGCCGCCGGGCAGCGACGGCGACACGTTCTACATGTACGGATTCAACGCCCCGGTCGTGCTCGCCGACGGCCAGACCTGGGAGACGGAGAAGGACCGCTACGTCGAGACCTGCCTCGACATCTTCGAGTCCTACTCGCCGGGCTTCAAGGACTCGATCCTCGACATCCACGTCACCGCGCCGACCGACTTCGAGGAGCGCTACCACGTCAGTCGGGGCAACTACGAGCACGCCGACGTCGTGCTCTCCCAGATGGGGCCCTGGCGGCCGATCCCGGCCCTGGCCGGCTACCGCAGTCCGATCCCCGGGGTCTGGCACACCGCCGCCGGTGCGGCGCCGATGGCGTTCCTCAGCGGCTGGCCGGGACGCAACGCCGCGCGCGAGGTCCTGCGCACGACGCGTCGCCGTCGGGGACGCGCGGCCGTGCAGCGGGCCCTCGGCGGAGCTTCGCGGAAGCGCGTCCAGGCCCCCGAGGCGCCGGCGCCGCGCCCGCCGGCCGGGGTCCGGTAGGCCGCGGCCGGTCGGCGTCCGTCGGGGGCGCCGGCCGCTGCGAGAGTGCGAAGACGAGCGCGTCCGTCCGCGGGAGGGACGCCGCACGAGCGAGAGGGAAGAGGTTCCTGTGACAAGTACGATCGATGTCGCTGCGCGCCAGGCGGAGGTGCAGCGGTTGTTCGCGGAGGAGCAGCGCGGCCATCCGCCGCTGCGGGGCCCCGAGGACGTGCCGGGAACGCCGGACGCCTTGACCGTGGAGTGGCTGACCGCGGTGCTGTGCGGTGCGCACGACGGCGCCGAGGTGGTCGCGTTCGAGCACGGGTCGCAGTACGACGGGACGACGTCCGGTCGGCGCCTGACGATCCTCTACAACGACGCGGGACGCGAGGCCGGTCTGCCGCAGCGGCTCTTCGCGAAGTTCTCCCCCTCGGTCGAGGCGCGCTGCCTCGTCGGGATCAACGGCAGCTCCGCGGGCGAGGTGGCGTTCTACGACCAGATTCGCCCCACGCTCCCGGTCGAGACCCCGCGCGCGTTCTACGCCGGGTTCGACGAGCCGTCGTGTCGGACGTTCCTCCTGCTCGAGGATCTCGTGCAGACGAAGGGCGCCCGCTTCGGCACGGCGCTCGACTTCCCCGTCGACCGGTCGATGGCCGAGAGCATGGTCGGCCTCCTGGCGGAGACGCACGGACGGTTCTGGGGCCCCGGGAACCAGCCGGCGGCGATCGCCCGCAGCGCGCTCGAGTACCAGGTCGACTTCAACAGCACGGCAGCCTGGGAGCAGCTGACCCTGGCCGGGTTCGAGGTCGCGCGCGCCGCCCTGCCGCCGGCGATCTACGACCGTCGCGGGGAGTGGCACGCCGGGCTGATGCGCTCGCTGGAGCTCAACGTCGCGGCGACGCCGACGCTCCTGCACCAGGACACGCACCTGGCCAACTGGTACGCCCTGCCGGACGGCACGATGGGCCTGGCGGACTGGCAGTGCCTCGCCCGCGGCCAGTGGGCGCTCGACGTCGCGTACGCGCTGGCGATCGGCCTGACGACGAGCGATCGGCGAGCCTGGGAGCAGGAGCTGCTCGCGCTGTACCTCGAGCGCCTGGCCGCGACCGGCGTCGAGGCGCCGACGTTCGACGACGCGTGGCTGGCCTACCGTCAGCAGCTCTTCCACGCGCTCGGGTACTGGCTGGCGCCGATCGGGATCCCCGAGGAGGTCCGTCCGGTCCGCAACGACGTCGCGACGGAGAACATCCGCCGCGCGGCGGCGGCGGTCGAGGACCTCGCCGCCTTCGACGCCCTTTGACCCCGACGCGGGAGGCAGCGACCGCCGGCCCCAGCGCTCGCACGAGCGCCCGGCCGGCGACCGCTCCGACGGCGTCGCCTCCGTGATCCGGGGACGGCCCGCAGCTCGGTCCTCCCACCGGGAGCCACCCGTCAGCCGCGACCGGTCCCGGACGACGATCGGTCGGTCCGGTCGACGGTCCGCTCCGTGAGGCCGTACCCGACCTCGCCGTCCCACGTGAAGCGCGTGAACGCGTCGACGTCGTCGTGGTCGATCGCGGGGCCGGCGTGGTTGCCGATCACGAGCTCGGCCGCGCCCTGGAACGAGCAGCGGGTGGCGCCGACGATCGACGCCGTGACCGTCGACCGGCGGCCGTCGGCGGTCGTGAGCTCGAACGCGTAGTCCTCCTCGGTCTGCGCCCAGGTCGACGCGAGCGGCAGGCCGTCCGATCGCGGGGCCGCACGCCCTCGTCGTCGTCGGAGCGCGGCGACGCGCCACGCGCGGATGACCGCGGGGCCCCGTGCAAGAGTGGGCGCGTGCGCGTGGCCATCCTCGGGGCGCTGGAGGTGCGGCGCGACGAGCGCCCGGTGCCCGTCGCGGGTGGTCGGGTGCGCGCGCTGCTCGTCCGGCTCGCGCTCGACGCGGGGCGGGAGGTCGGGCGCGACAGCCTGATCGACGCGATCTGGGAGGCGTCACCGCCGGCCGGTGCCGGGCACGCGCTGCAGGCGCTCGTCTCGCGCCTGCGACGGGCGCTGGGGGCCGACGCGGTGCGCTCCGGGGCCGCCGGCTACCGCCTCGACGTCGCCCCTGCGGACGTCGACGCGCTGGCCTTCGAGGCTGCCGCCCGCGACGGCGCGACCGCGCTGCGGGCCGGGGACGCGGCGACCGCCGCCGCGATCCTGCGCGACGCGCTCGCGACCTGGCGGGGGCCGGCGCTCGGCGAGCTCGCGGGCGCCCTCCGGTTCGCCGCGGCCGCCGCCGACCGGCTGGAGGCGCTGCGGCTCGCGGCCACGGCCGACCGGATCGAGGCCGACCTCGCGCTCGGGTCCGGCGCCGCGCTCGTCCCGGAGCTGGACCGGCTGACGGCCGACCACCCGCTGCACGAGCGGCTCGCCGCGCAGCGGATGCGCGCGCTGGCGGCCGCGGGCCGCGCGGCCGAGGCGCTGGACGCCTACGAGCAGGTCCGGCTGCGCCTCGACGCCCAGCTCGGCGCCCGCCCGTCGGCGGAGCTGCGCGCCGCGCACCTCGCCGTGATCGACGGGTCCGCGAGCCCGG